>NZ_JBHYIQ010000017.1:47868-97323 GCF_042739895.1 Amycolatopsis sp. NPDC059021 | reverse complement strand
TAATTATGGGTTCTCAACCGGAACGGGGGGGGGTACGGGGGGGATAGTTAAATTCGCCCCCCGCCAGGGGCTGGGCGGGGGCCGCCGCCCCCCCCCCCGGCCCTCTTCGAGCTGTTCATCGCCAATGTCGTCGACTACGCGATCTTCACCATCGACCTGCGTGGCTTCGTCGTCACCTGGAACGCCGGTGCCGAACGGATCAAGGGATACCCCGCGGACGAGATCATCGGCCAGCATTTCTCCGTGTTCTACCCGCCGGAGGAGGCCGCCGACGGAAAACCCGAGGCGGAACTCGCGGCGGCGGCCGACCAGGGCCGGTTCGAGGAGGAGGGCTGGCGGCTCCGCAAGGACGGGACGCGGTTCTGGGCCAACTCCGTGCTTACCGCCGTCCGCGACGAACAGGGCGCCATCGTCGGGTTCGGCAAGGTGGTCCGCGATCTGACCCCGTCGCTGGACCGGGTGGGCAGGCAGCAGGTGTTCACCCATCTGGTGCGGGCACAGGAAACCGAACGGCGGCGGATCGCGTGGGACGTCCACGACGACTCGATCCAGTCGATGATCGCGGTGAGCATGCGGCTGCAGATGCTGGCCGCGCGGCAGCCCGAAGAGGTGCGCGCGGCGCTGGCCGGGCTGGACGAGTCCATCCAGGAGACCATCGGCAGGCTGCGCGCGCTGGTCGCCCATCTGCGGCCGCCGGTCCACGACAGCGACGACCTGGTGTCCGCGCTGCGTGCCTACCTCGACGACGTCGTCGCGGGCTGGGGGCTCGAATGCACGCTGCGGCAGGACATCGACGCCTCCCCGCTCACCCCGGAGGCCGTCGTGAACGTGTTCCGGATCGTCCAGGAGGCGATGGTGAACGTGCGCAAGCACGCGTCGGCGAGCAGGGTCGACGTCGTGCTCGCCGAACGGGACGGCGGGCTGCTGGTCCGGGTGTCCGACGACGGGATCGGCATGGACGTTGCGGCGGTCGGCGCCGGGCGCTGGGAACACGTCGGCCTTTCGGCGATGCGGGAGCGGGCCGAGGCGGCGCAGGGCTGGCTGACGGTGGACAGTGTGCCCGGCGCGGGCGTGACGATCGAATTCTGGATGCCCGAATACCGGACCGGCAGCGGTGAGAAGGGCTGATCGATGCGGAAACGCAATCGGGAACGGCAATGCGTCAGGCCGCCTGGCGTGAAAAAATATCGGGGAGCGCGGTTGCCGTCCGGCCAGTCCCGGCATTCCCGCGCTCCGCTTGGAATGGAACCGTTCGTCACTCCGGCCCCCGGTGGCCCACCCCTCGGTGGTACCCGATCACGGAGGCCCGAAATGACCACAGAGCAAGCATTTTCCTGCTGCACCGACTCCCATTGGCCCGTGGTGGGCCGCGGCCGGATCGGCTGCGCCGAAGTCAGGAAGGTGGAGGCCGAGACGAGAACGTTCCGCGCACTGGACTACCGCTACGGCGGCGGCTGGTGCCGGGACGCGGTGGCCGCGCAACTGAACTGGGCACTCCGGTTGCTCGACGCCGACTGCTCCTCGGCGGTCCGCGCCGCGCTGTGCTCGGCGCTCGCGGATCTGGCCGGGCTGGCGGGCTGGACCGCGTTCGACTCCGGACGGCACGTCGTCGCGCACGCCTGGCTCGACCACGCGGCCGGACTCGCCGGCGAGTCCGGCGACGACGCGCTGCTGTCCAACATCCGCTACCGGCAGGGCCGGGTGTTCCTGCATCACGACGCCCCGCGCGAGGCGCTGGGCGCGTTCGGCCGCGGCGTGGTCGCGGCCGAGTCCGGCGGATGCACGCTCATGCTGAGTGTGCTGTACGCGAACCAGGCCTGGGCCTACGCCAAACTCGCCGATCCCCGGCCGGCGCTCGCCGCGCTCGGCCGCGCGGTCGACGCCTTCGAACGCGCGGACGCGTCGGACGCCCCGGCTTCGGCCCAGTTCTTCGGGGAGACCGACCTGGCCGCGATGGCGGGCACGGTCTACGTCGAACTCGCCGAGGCCGTCGACACCGTGTACGCCGCAATGGCGGTCAACGAACTGACCCGGGTGGTCGCGCGGTACGGGGACGGGATGGCCCGCAGCAGGTCGCTGTGCCTGACGATGCTGGCGACGAGTCATCTGCTCTCCGAAGACGTCGACGAAGCCGTCGCGATCGCCGACCGTGCGCTGACCGAGGCCATGGCGCTGAACTCGCGACGGTTCCGTGACCGGCTGGTCCCGCTCGAACGACAGGCCCGGCTGCGCCAGGCGAATCCGGCCGCCCAGGAGCTGGCCGACCACGTCGCGGAGTTCCGGACCGCGGCCTGAGCCGCACCGCGCGGCCACGGCGGCGCGACCCCCTTGCGACCACCCCTCGACCCCGGGAGCGCGCCATGGCCGAAGCACGACCTGTCAAACGAAGCGGGACCGCCTTGGACGACCAAGGCCTGCAGCGACTGCTCGACGGCCTGAAAGCGGTGCGGGACGGGGATTTCGGCACCCGGCTGCCCCGCGCCGAGGACGGCCTCGTCGACGAGATGGCCGCCGTGTTCAACGGGATGGTGGACCAGCTCGCGCTGTTCACCTCGGAGGTCACCCGGGTCGCGCGGGAGGTCGGGACCGAGGGCAAGCTCGGCGGGCAGGCCTCGGTGCCGGAGGTCTCGGGGACCTGGAAGGACCTCACCGACTCGGTCAACGCCATGGCGGGCAACCTCACCGGCCAGGTCCGCGACATCGCCGAGGTCGCGACCGCGGTGGCGAAAGGCGACCTGTCGCAGAAGATCACCGTCGACGTCAAAGGCGAGATGCTCGAGCTGAAGAACACCATCAACACGATGGTGGATCAGTTGTCGGCGTTCGCGGACGAGGTCACCCGGGTGGCGCGCGAGGTCGGCAGCGAGGGACGTCTCGGCGGGCAGGCCGAGGTCCCCGGCGTGGCGGGGACGTGGCGTGACCTGACGACGTCGGTGAACTTCATGGCGGGCAACCTCACCAACCAGGTGCGCTCGATCGCCGAGGTCACCACCGCGGTGGCGAAAGGCGACCTCTCGCAGAAGATCACCGTCGACGCGCGGGGCGAGATCCTGGAACTCAAGAACACGATCAACACGATGGTCGACCAGCTGTCCGCGTTCGCGGACGAGGTCACCCGCGTGGCGCGCGAGGTCGGCACCGAAGGGATCCTCGGCGGTCAGGCGCAGGTGCCCGGGGTGGCCGGGACGTGGCGGGATCTGACGACGTCGGTGAACTTCATGGCGGGCAACCTCACCGCGCAGGTCCGCTCGATCGCGCAGGTCGCGACCGCGGTGGCGAAGGGCGATCTGACGCAGAAGATCCGGGTCGACGCGCGGGGCGAGATCCTCGAACTGAAGAACACGATCAACATCATGGTCGACCAGCTCTCGTCCTTTGCCGACGAGGTCACTCGCGTGGCGCGCGAAGTGGGTACGGAAGGACGTCTCGGCGGTCAGGCGGATGTGAAGGGCGTTTCGGGGACGTGGAAGGGTTTGACGGAGTCGGTGAACGTCATGGCCGACAATCTCACCGATCAGGTCCGCTCCATCGCGCAGGTGGCCACGGCCGTGGCGCGCGGAGACCTGTCCCAGAAGATCACCGTCGAGGCCAAGGGTGAGGTGGCCGCGCTCGCGCAGACGATCAACACCATGGTCGACACGCTCTCGGCGTTCGCGGACGAGGTCACCCGGGTCGCGCGCGAGGTGGGCACCGAGGGGATTCTCGGCGGCCAGGCCCGCGTGCCCAACGTCGCCGGGACGTGGAAGGACCTCACCGACAACGTCAACTCGATGGCGAACAACCTCACCAGCCAGGTCCGCAACATCGCGCAGGTGACCACCGCGGTGGCGCGCGGCGATCTGACCAAGAAGATCGACGTCGACGTCCGCGGCGAGATCCTGGAGCTCAAGACCACCATCAACACGATGGTCGACCAGCTCTCCGCGTTCGCCGCCGAGGTCACCCGGGTCGCGCGCGAAGTGGGCAGTGAAGGCAGGCTCGGCGGGCAGGCCGAGGTCGAGGGCGTGTCCGGCACGTGGAAACGGCTCACCGAGAACGTGAACGAGCTCGCGGGCAACCTCACCCGCCAGGTACGCGCCATCGCCGAGGTCACCGGCGCGGTCGCGACCGGCGACCTCACCCGGTCGATTTCCGTCGAGGCACAGGGAGAAGTGGCCGAACTCAAGGACAACATCAACGCGATGGTGCAGTCGCTGCGCGAGACCACCCGCGCCAACGAGGAACAGGATTGGCTCAACACCAACCTCGCGCGCATCTCCGGGCTGATCCAGGGACATCGCGATCTGCGGATCGTGGCCGCGCTCATCATGAACGAACTCGCCCCGCTCGTCGGCGCGCAGCACAGCACGTTCTTCCTCACCGAATCCGCCGAGGACCGGGCGCGGCTGCGGCTGATCGCCAGCTACGGGCACAGCGAAGGCGCCGACGTCGTCACGTGGTTCGACCTCGGGCAGTCGCTCATCGGGCAGGCGGCGCAGGCGAAGAAACCGATAGTGGTCGACCAGACCCCGCCCGAGTACGTCAAGATCTCCTCCGGCCTGGGCTCCGCCGCGCCGGTGAACCTGATCGTGCTGCCGATCGTGTTCGAGGACCAGGCACTGGGTGTCATCGAACTGGCCTCGTTCACCCGGTTCACCGCGGTGCAACGGGACTTCCTCGAACAGCTGATGGAGACCATCGGCGTCAACGTCAACACCATCATCGCCAACGCGCGCACCGACTCGCTGCTGGAGGAGTCGCAGCGGCTCGCCGCCGAACTGCAGGCGCGGTCGGAGGAACTCCAGGCACAGCAGGCGAAACTGCAGCGGTCCAACGCCGAACTGGAGGAGAAGGCGGAACTGCTGGCGACGCAGAACCGCGACATCGAGGTGAAGAACTTCGAGATCGAGCAGGCACGGCAGGAGATCGAGGAACGGGCGCAGCAGCTGGCGCTCGCGTCGAAGTACAAGTCGGAGTTCCTCGCCAACATGTCGCACGAGCTGCGGACGCCGCTGACCAGCCTGCTGATCCTGGCCGGGGTGCTCGCGCAGAACTCGACCCAGAACCTGACCCCGAAACAGGTCGAGTTCGCCAAGGTGATCCAGTCCGCGGGCACCGACCTGCTGCAGCTGATCAACGACATCCTCGACCTGTCGAAGGTCGAGGCCGGCAAGATGGACATCCACCACGAGCCGTTCCCGCTGCGCCAGCTGGTCGACTACGTGCGGACCACGTTCCAGCCGCTGACCGCGGAGAAGGGCCTCGACTTCCAGGTCACCGTGGGCCGGGACGTGCCGGGACTGCTGTTCACCGACGAGCAGCGGCTGCGCCAGGTACTGCGCAACCTGTTGTCCAACGCGGTGAAGTTCACCGAAGAGGGCAGCGTGGAACTGCGCGTGGAGCTCGTGGATCAGGAAGTCCCTGCCTCGCCCGCGGGGCACGAACTGGTCGCCTTCGTCGTCGCGGACACCGGGATCGGGATCGCGGAGGAGAACCTGGACTCCATCTTCGGCGCGTTCCAGCAGGCCGACGGGACCACGAGCCGGAAGTACGGCGGGACCGGGCTCGGCCTGTCGATCAGCCGCGAGGTCGCGTTCCTGCTCGGCGGGGAGATCCGCGCGGAGAGCAGGCTCGGCGAGGGCAGCACGTTCACCCTGCTCCTGCCGGTCGCGCAGTACACCGCCGAAACCATCGGCCCCGGCCGTCCCGACACCGCGGAGCAGAACGGCCGTCGCCGGGTGCTCGTGATGGAAAGCCAGGAGAACAACCTCCTGACGTTGCTGGCCAGGGGAGTCGTGGCGGATCTGGCCTACACCCACGGTGCGGTGCCGGTCGCGGTGGAGGCCGTGTCGAACCCCGCCGAGGCGATCGACGCGCTGACCGCGCGGACGTTCCGCTGCATCGTGCTCGACACCAGCATGCCGGGGACGACCGCGCTGACCTTCCTCAAGCGGCTGACCGAGGGCCCGGACCCGATCGAGGTCCCGGTGCTCGCCCACGCGAGCCGGAAGCTGTCCGCCGCGCAGGAACGGCTGCTGCAGGCGCATGTCCGGGTGCATCCCGTCGAGCTGCTGTCCTCTTTGGACGCTCTGCGCGAGCGGATCATGCTGCACCTGTCCGCCAGCGAGCTGGACGGGATCCTGCCGCTGATGCGCAAGCCGGAGACCGCGCCCGCCCCGTCGGCGGAGGACGAGAGCGACGGCGAGCCGCCGACGTCCTACCGGCTGCGTGGCCGGAAGGTCCTGCTCATCGACGACGACACCCGGAACGTGTTCGCGATCTCGGGGATGCTGGAGCTGCACGGGCTGCGGGTGGTGCACGCCCCGAACGGCCGCAGGGGCATCGAGATGCTGCTCGCCGACGAAGGGATCGACCTGATCCTGATGGACGTGATGATGCCGGAGATGGACGGCTACGCCACCACGGCGGCGATCCGCGAGATGCCGCGCTTCGCCGGGCTGCCGATCATCACGGTCACCGCCAAGGCGATGGAGGGCGATCGGGAGAAGAGTCTCGCCGCGGGCGCGAGCGACTACGTGACGAAACCGGTGGACACCGCCGAACTGCTCGCCTGCATGGAACGCTGGCTCAGTCGCTGACCCGCTCGCCGAGCCGCCGGATCGCCGCGATGATCTCGGTGTTCGGGCTGCCCTTGACGAGGTACTCGGTGACCCCGGCCGCGGCCATCTGCGCGATCGAGCCGCTGTCGCTGTGCGCGGAGAAGGCCATCAGACCCAGCCCGGGGACCCGGCGGCGGAGTTCCCGCGCCATCCACGCCCCGCCGCCGGGGATGCGCACATCCAGCACGGCGACCTCGGGTGCGCACCGCTCGGCCAGATCCACCGCCTCGGCCGCGTCACCGGCGACCCCGACGACGTCGAGGTCCGGTTCGGTTTCCAGGAGTGCCTGCAGCGCGTCGCGGACGATCGGGTTGTCGTCCGCGATCATCACCCGCAGCCGGGAGTGGTTTCGCCTCGGACCCATCAGAGCCCCCGGACCTCCCTCGCCGGCATGATCGGCCGCCCACAGGCTGGACACGGTACTGCTCAGCACGCGACGCGCCGGGCTTCACCCGTCTGGCCGATCAACGCCCGGGCGGCGTCGTGGATCTTGAGGTTGTGGTCGCGGCAGAAGGACCGCAACATGGTGAACGCCTCGTCCACGTCGATCCCGTAGCGTTCGGCGAGGATGCCCTTCGCCTGCTCGATCGGCAGCCGGTGATCCAGCGCGTACTGGAGCTGATCCGCCCGCGTACGGTAGTAACGGAGGCGGTTCCGCAGTGCTTCGACCTCGCTGCTCTGGGCGCCGAGGTTCGGGGGCCGGGACTTCGTGGTGTCCATGCACGAAGGATCACACAGCGCGCGGTGACCGGTGAAGACACGAAGGTCCCGGGCCGGTTAGGTGCAAATGACCCTGGCCGGGTATCAAACCGATACCCGTGTCGATCAAATGGGGAATGGACCCCATTCGTACGATCGGAGCATGAAGCCGACCACCGATTCGCCCTGCGCGCGGGCGCTCGCGGCGTCGCTGCGCGGAATACGCGGGGAGAGCGGGCTCTCGCTGAGTCACGTGGCACGCATGCTGGACATGGAAAAGGGGATGCTGTCCTTCTGGGAACGGTGCCTCCGGCTGCCGAGACCGGACCAGGTCGCCCGCCTGCTCGGCTGCCTCAGGGTGAGCGAAGACCGCTACGAGCGCCTGATGAATATGGCGTATCACGCCCGAGACACCAACTGGCTGCCACCGGGGGTGGCCGAGGACTCGACAGAACTTTCGCCTGGTCTCATAGGGGTGATGGAGTGCGAGCGAGTCGCCAAGCAGATCACCACCTGGCAGCCGGTGGTCGTCCCCGGGCTGCTGCAGACCGCTGACTACGCCAGGGCGATCATCAGCGAAGGCGACATCAGCCTGGAGCAGGCCGACTTGCTTCTGATCACTCGGCTCTCTCGACAGAACATCCTTACTCGGCAGAATCCGGTACAGCTACTCGCCATCATTGCGGAATCCGTACTTCTGAACGAGGTGGGTAACGAAGACATCATGTCTGATCAGATCGACCACCTGCTCAGGATGATCGACCTGCCGCATGTCTCGGTGCGCATCGTTCCCGATGAACGGAAGTACCATCGCGGGAAGAACGACTCCTTCGTCCTTTACGAGTTCGACGACCAGGTGCCCGTGCTGTACGCGGAACACACAACCGGTGGATCATTCCGCACGGAGGAGCAGAAAATCGCCTCCCATCGCGGACTGGCTACGGTACTGCTGGACAAGGCGATGACCGAGGAGGCTTCCCGGATGCGGCTCAAGGAGGCTGTCCGATAGGGCGGAGGTATGTCTGGCGTGAGTCGAGCTACGGCCTCGACAAAAGTGACTGCGTCGAGGTGGCGATCGCCGAGTCCGTCGGTGTCCGTGACACCAAGGACCGTTCCTCAGGTCAGCTCACCGTCTCGCGTGAAGCCTGGCTCGTCACCCTCACTCGCCTCCGCGCTGCACGCTGACAGAAGTTTGCCGCTCATCGCGGTCTCGTTAGGATGCTGTTGGGCAAGGCGTTGACCGAGGAGGCTGTCCGACAGAGCGGAGGCCAAGTATGTCGGGCGTGGTCTGGTGTAAGTCGAGCTACAGCCTCGACAAAAGTGACTGCGTCGAGGTGGCCTTCGCCGAGGCGGTGGGTATCCGCGACACCAAGGACCGCTCCTCAGGTCAGCTCACGGTCTCTCGTGAAGCCTGGCTCGCCACCCTCACCCGCCTCCGCGCCACATACTGACACCGCTTCCGGGGTGCCGATTTCGAGCGAGCGCTGTCGACGAGGTACTCAAGGTGAGGCGAGCCGAGGGAGGCCCTTGTCATCTCGGCCCGCCGGGGACCTGCACCATGGTCTTGGCTCTCTTGCCTCGATAACCACAACAGGCCGCCCTCGTCTCACAAGTCACGCCCGACGAGGCGTACCCAGTGCTGTGAAGGGGTCCTTCACAGCACTGAGCGCACTGAAAGCTCCCTTCGTCACACCAAAGTCCACAAAGGACCCAGGTGGAACGGGTTCGTGATCGGCACGACTCAGGTTCTGAGGTGGATGGTGTTGCGTCGGGGTGTGCGGGTGGCGTCCAGCCAGGCAGGCGGGATGAATTCGGGTAGTCCGTCGGTGGTGATGCGGACTTCCCATTCGGAGTGGTGGATGAGCTTGTGGTGGACGGAACATAAGAGCACGAGATTGTCCACTTTGGTCTCACCATGGTGTGCCCAATACACCACATGATGCGCCGTACAACGATAAGCGGGCGCATCGCACCCCGGGAACGCGCAGCCTCCGTCGCGGCGGATCAAGGCCCGGCGGATGGCCGGGGTGGCGAGGCGTTGGGCCCGGCCGACGTCGAGGGGTTCGCTGTGCGAGCCCAGCACCATCGGGATGATCTTCGCGTCACAGGCCAGCCGCCGCGCCTCGGCAGCGGTGATCTCCCCGAGCAGATCGAGAGTGGCCTGACCGATCCCGGACCGCAGCTCTTCCAAGCTGACTGTCACGACAATATGCGTGGCTTCCCCGGCCTGCGTCGGCAAGTCGGGATGTTCGGCCCACATCCGCACCAGTTCCGAGAACGCGCACCCGCGTCGCTCCCATTGGGTGCGGGTGTCGCGGCCCTCTTCCTCGGTGGCCGGGCGTGGCTTGGCGAGTGGATCCAGCATCGCTTGCAGGCGTGCGGAGGTCTCATCATCGACGCGAGCTTTGATCTGATGCCCGCCATCGCGATGCGGAGCGATCGAGAACTCCGGCTGGAACGGCTTCGGGTCCCGGGTTTTCGGCTCTTTCCCATCCGGATCAAGCTGACTCAACAGGCGTCGTCCGGCAGCGCGGATCTCCCGGGGTCCGGCGGCGCGGGCGAGTTCGGCGAGGATCTTCTCCGCCTGCTCCCGATCCTGCACCGACACGGTCTTGGGGAGCTTGTCCAGCACCCGCAGGATTTCGTCGATCTGCGCGGCGCCGACCGCGCCCTCGGCAGCGGCCTGTGCGGTGGCGGGCGCAGTAGGCGGCTGCTCGCCGGAAGTCAGGTCGCGGGTGCCGTTCAACGCCAGTGCCCGCGCCGCGCGAGCTTTCGCCTCGGCGTACGGGATGTTCAACGTCTCCTGCAGCAGCCGCACGAGACTGCCGTAGCCGGTGGTATCGCGTATCCCGCGCCGTTCCAGCTCGGCCATGACCTCGCCCTGCACTGCGGCCTCACGCCGCTGCGCACACTCGGACTCCAGGAGCCTGTCCAGCAGGCAGCCGACATCCTCGCGCCACCACTCGGTGCGCGATGCCTGGGTGCTGCTCTCGACGGCCACAACACCACTCTACTCCGCCCGATCGAACATGTGTGCTATCGATCGGGTGAACTTGCAGAACGCACTTTTCCTTGCTGTGTAAGGGTTTTGCGATGTCGAAGTGGTGGTGTGTGGACAGGCGGAGGTTGCGTTGCGCGGCTGCGTGGCGGTCTCCGGTTTTGGCGTCGGCGTTCGTAGCGACGGCGTGCTCCTGGTGGTGCGGCGAGGGCGGAGAAGGCCCTGAGATGGCCGACGGTGGCCAGGCGCTGGTTCTTGATCCGGCGGGTGAGGACTGTGTAGCTTTTGCCGCTGGCTCGGGTGATGGGGGCGCTGTCGGCGTAGGTCTTGAGGGCGCGTACGTCGGCGAAGCGGGTGCGGTCGTCGCCGATCTCGCCGAGGAGGCGGGCGCCGGCAGGTGCGCCGAGGCCGGGGAAACTCCTGAGGATGTCCGCGTCGGGATGCTGGGCGAATGCCTCGGTGGTGGCGGCGAGCTCGTCGGCGTTGCCGCGGGCGCCGCGCCGAGGACGGCACGGGCGTCCGGACATGATTCCGTCGCGTTTGGACACGAAGGCCTTGAGGAAGGCAGGGAAGAACTCCCGCAGTCCGGTCAGCCTCCGCCGAAGCCGTTACGGCGCAGGGAAATTTCGACCGGAAGAGCAGAGTGAGCGCCGAAGATCACGCCCATCGGACCAGGTGCGCACGCGAAGAAGGGACTTCCGCCGCGGGCGGCGCGGCGGAAGTCCCCTTCGGGGCTCGCCTGGCGAGGGGGGTCAGCTCGCCTCCAGCGGCCCACCGGTGTCGTGTACGTGCACGGGGACACCGAAAAGCCGGGAGGGCAGCCGGTCGGCGGGCACCGAGCCGGGGTTCACCCAGACGTCGATCGTGGGGGAGCCACCGGCGTCGCCTTGGCCGACCCCGACGACGCCGGGCACCTCGTCCAGCCAGCGCGCGGCGGCTTCGAGGGCGGCGGCGAGGTCGGGGCGGCCTTTCGCGGGCATGTTACGGGTACACCCGGATGCCGAGCAGCGCCTGTACGAGGGCGATGCGGTTGAGCACGGTCACCACCGGCGACCCGGCGAACAGCAGGCCGACGGCGTTGGCGCCGAGGTCGGCGACCAGGCTGCCGGAGTCCCCGCCCGCGGAGATGTCGGTCGTCAGCAACTGCTGGGCGAAACGGGCCACCTGCCCGTTGCCGTAGTTGACGTCCACGGTCGCGTTGATGTTCCGGATCTGCCCGGTGGTCCAGTTCGTGGTCCGGCCGGTCTTCTGCACGGTCATGCCGATCGTGGGACTGGAGTTGACGCCCCGCAGGTAGCCGATCCAGAAGATCTGCCGGTCGAGGTCGTTGAACTGGCCCTGCGCGATCGCGGCGTCGACGAAGTTCAGCGGCACCGGCTGGCCGGGCTGGCGGAACTTGATCGGCACGAAGCGGCTCAGCCGCGCGATGACGTCGGCGGTCAGCGCGCCGCCGTCGAACGGGCCGGGCTGCAGGATCGGGTCGCCGATCGCGGCGTTGTTCGAGTTCGCGAGTACGTGGTTGTTGCTCAGGATGTAGTAGGCCTGCGGTTTGCCGGGGAACGCCGACGCGTCGTACACGGCTGTGGCGATCGTTCCCGCGGTGATCTTGAAGTGCCCGACGCTCAGTCCGCCGTACGCCGGCCGGAAACGCTTGGCCAGCGCGAACGGGCCGGCCTGCTCACGGGCGAGGTCGCCGGGGCGGAGCAGGGGGGCTTGGAGTTGCGGCTCGTCCAGCACTGCATGGGCGGCGCCGTTCTCGACCGGCGCTGTCAGTGCGCGTCCGGCCTGCAGCACGCCGACTTCCTGGACGTCCGTAGGGGTGTCGCCGAACGAGGCGGGTACGCGGTCCTCCTCGTGGAGCATGTCCAGCGGCATCTTCGTGTCGACGAGTACCGTGATCGCCTTGTCCCCGGTGTCCACCCCGTTCGACCACTTCGTGCCCAGCGCGACGCCCACCACGTTCTGCTTGGTGAGCAGCTCACCCTCCTCGGTGGACTGCACCTGGGCGAGTGGCAGGTACTCCTCCGGAACCATGGTGTATTCGATCATTTCTGGGACACTTCCCTCGAACGGTGATCGGGAAACGGGGACGGGTCGGGCGGTCGTCCGGAAAAAACGGCTCCGCGGGCCCGGTAACGCAGTATTCCCCGTCCTTCCCCGTCGCACCATAGGGCAATCGGGTGCGCTGTCGCGCGGCTGTTTCCCTTGCGGTACAAGGAAGTATGTGTGCGTGCCGAGACGGTTCCTGATGCGTGCGCATCGGGGGAGCAGGGACTTTCGGCACTATTGTTTCACCGTTTCGTGAGAAGGTATCGGTATTGTTTCGCCGGGAGTCGATGATCGGCGACAATGCGGGAGACCGGAATCGAGCCGGTCGGGCCGGGTCGGCGCGGGGCGCCGGACGAGGGAGAGCGCGCGCCCGTGCACGGTCACCCGGCCGGGGTGTTGCGCCGGGCGATGTGTCCGGCGATAGGTAGGATCGGCAAGGGTTTTCCTGTTCGGAAAGCCGCCGGCGCTCGGAAAGCCTGGAACAACGTGGTCACGGTTCACGACGGAAGCAGAGACGACTCGCGGCTGGCGAAGCTCTGGACTTCGCTGTGCGATCTCGCGCGGGCGCGGCGCAGGCGCGTCACCGTGGAGTTCGTCTGCGAGGCCGTGGTGGATCGCTTCGGTGTGAAGGGCGCGTACCTGGTGGTCGGCACCGGCTCCGGCGCCGCCGAGCTGCGGTACGCCACCGGCGAACTGGGCACCCGGCTCGCCGAGATCGAAACGACCGTCGGCGAGGGGCCGGGGAGCATGGCGCTGCGTACCGGCCTTCCCCTTCTCGTCGCCGACCTCGAGGCCCCGGCGATCGGCCGCCGCTGGCCGCTGTTCGTGCCGCTGGCTGTCGAAGCGGGGGCCCGCGCGTGTCACGTGCTGCCGCTGTCGACCGGGGCCAGCCGGGCCGGCGCGCTGACGCTCTACCGTGCCGAACCCGGGTCGCTGCCCAGAGCGGCGGTGGGTGAGGCGCTCTCCTTCGCCGAACTGGTCTGGGTCCTGCTTCTCAATGAGCAGACCCACGCGGCCGGTGGCATGCTGGTCGGGTCGGGCAACGGCTTCCCCTTGCTGAGCCCACAGGTGCACCAGGCGGCCGGAATGGTCGCCGCACAGCTGGACGTGAGCCTGGAGGACGCCTACGCCCGGCTGCGGGCACGTGCCTTCGCCGAACACCGCGGGCTGACGGAGCTGGCGGCGGATGTGGTCGCGCGGCGGCTGAGATTCGCACCCGAACGGGATCCCGGCTGAGACGCAGCGGATGACCGTGATCGTTGTAGGGTGTTCCGGGTGCGGAGGTGCGAGGGTCGATGCGTGACGACAGTCTGACCGAGGTACTCGTCGAACTGGCGGACACTCTGGTCGACGACTTCGACGTGCTGGATTTCCTCCACCTTCTTTCCCAGCGTTGTGTCGAACTGCTCGAGATCGACGCGGCGGGCGTGCTGCTGGCCGATCCCCGCGGCGGGCTGCAGGTGGTGGCCAGCGCGGACGAGGAGTCCCGGATCCTCGAGCTGTTCCAGCTGCAGACCGACGAAGGCCCGTGCGCCGACGCGTATCGTCTCGGTGCGGTCGTCGGCCACACCGACCTGCCCGAGGCGGAGGCCAGGTGGCCCTCGTTCGCGCTCAAGGCGTCCGCGGCGGGATTCCAGGCCGCCTACGCACTGCCGATGCGGCTGCGGTCCGACATCGTCGGCGTGCTGAACCTGCTGATCGGCGTGCCGGGGGCGCTCGACGGGCCGTCGATGCGGACCGCACAGGCCATGGTCGACGTGGCCACGATCGGTCTCCTGCAGGCGCGGTCGGCCCGGCACTACGACGTTCTCATCGAACAGCTGCAGACGGCGCTGTCCAGCAGGGTGGTCATCGAGCAGGCGAAAGGCTTCATCGCCGAACGTCTCGGCCTCGACATGGCGGGCGCGTTCACGGTGCTGCGCGGATATTCCCGGCGCAACAACCGGAAACTGACCGAGGTCGCCACGGCGGTCGTCTCGCGTTCCGAAGACGTCCAGGATCTCTTCTCCGCCTGATATTCCCGTGCGCGGCAGGCGTGCATTGTGCCGGTCACGGATTCCCGTGCATCGGAAAGTGCGGATGAAAATGCGTCGATAACTGCGTGCAGTAACAGTGCGCCCGATCGGCGGATGGTACCGGCACCCGGCCTTACTAACATCGGTGACGCTGTGGACGCCCGGGGTACGCAGATGTGCCGCGCCGGTGTAATCCCGTCCTGGACCCAGACGGCTGACTATTCGTCCGGTTGAAATAGCAGGAGCGTGGGAATTCCATGGATATCCGTCAGCGACCCGTGGTGCGTTCGGAGGTGGGGGGCGATGACCGCGCTCACTGATGAGGAACGGCTTCCGGTGCGGGTCGACACCGCCGACATCGACGACCTGGAGGCGGCCGTCGGGACATTCCGGGCACTCGATTACCGTCTCGGCGGCGGCTACTGCCGGGACGCGCTGCGGGTGCTGAAGACCAGCGGCCGCCTGCTGCGGCGGGGCCTGGTGCCCGAGCACCTCCGGGCGCGGCTGTGCACCGCGCTCGCCGACACGCACAACCTGCTGGGCTGGACCGAGTTCGACGCCGGGAACGCCAGGGTGGCCCAGCGTAGATTCGAGCGTGCGCTCGAACTGGCCACCGAGGCGGACAACGATGATCTGGTAGCGAACGTTTGCTACCGGCTCGGCAGGTTGCACCTGCACTACCACGCCGTCGGGGCGGCGATGGCGGACTTCGCCCGTGGCCAGGAAGCCGCGCGGCGCGCCGGATCGGCGCTCGCCAAGGCGATTCTTTCGGCCAACGAGGCGTGGGCATTCGCGTTGTGCGGCAACGCCGACGAAGCACTGGCGAATCTGAGCCGGGCGGCCGACGAGTTCGCGGACTCCCGGGACATGACGCCCGCGCCGTGGGCGGCTTTTTTCGGCGCGAACGACCTCGCGGCAATGGCCGGGACGGTGCTGACCGAGCTCGCCAGGACGGTCGACACCCAGCACGGTGCACGGGCGATTCCCGAGCTGACGAAGGCGATCGAGGGCTATGGCCCGGAGATGGCCCGCAGCCGCTCGTTGACGCTCATCTGGCTGGCGGTGTGCCACGCGCTGGCCGGCGATCTCGACGCGGCCACCGGCGCGGGCGCGGAGGCGATCGAGCTGGCGCGCGGGCTGCGCTCGGCGCGGACGCGGGATCGCCTGTGGCCGTTGGACGAGGCCGTCCGGCGGCACGGCCCGAGCCCGCGCGGTGGTGAGCTGCTTGAGCTGATCGGGCGATTCCGGATGCAACCGGCCTGGTGACTACGATGCGCCGAGCAGCGCGCTCTCCCGTGGCGGGGCGGCAGGGGCGGACCGGCGCAGCTTGGTCAACGCGCGGAACTGGGTGACGCGGACCGCGGCGGCGCTGGGCATGTTGAGTTTGGAGGCGGTTTCCTCGGCGGTGAACCCGAACAGCACGCGCATGCCGAGCACCTCCCGGTAGTTGTCGGGGAGCCGCTGGAGCATCCGCCTGAGCTGGCGTTGCTGGTCGAGGCGCTCGACCGCGTCCTCCGGCGGGACCGGTTCGGGGGCGGCCACGGCGTCGGGATCGGGCAGCGGCTCACACCGTTCCCGGCCGCGCCGCCGGAGCAGATCACTGATCTTGTGTGCCGCGACACCGAAGACGAATGACAGGAAGCGGTCGGTGCGATAGCGATAGCGTGGCAGTGCGACCAGCACCGCGACCAGTACCTCCTGGGTGCAGTCCTCGGCGCCGGCGCAGCCCGTCTCCTGGACGCCGAGCCTGCTCACGCAGTAGCGCAGCACCATCGGCCGCAGGACCTCCGCGAGGGTGTTCGTCGCCTCCCGCTCGCCGGTCACCGCGGCCCTGATGAGCCGCGCGTCCGGTCTGGTGAAAGTGCTCGCGGTAGGCAGGACGTGGGAAAGTTCCTGGGCATTCCCGCGCATTTCGGCTGCTCCCGGGTCGATCGCGTCGGTCGGAATTCCATTCGGAGTTCACGCTCGACCATCGGGGTCTGGGACAGCACGGGCGTACGGGAGCCAACCCTGCCGCATTGGCGGGGAGTTGTCCACCGTCGTGGGATCCGGTACCCGTTTGCGCGGGAAAGCCGATCGCGGACACGCTCGGCAACCGTTGCCCCGCGGTACCTGCTCTCGGGTGTGGTGGGCGGCCGGGGTTCGTGTTTCATTGTCCTGGCAAGGAAAGCCGGAAACGGTGCCGGGCGGAGGGAGCCGCGATGTGCGGCGAGCAGGTGATCGAGTCGATGATCCTATTGTCCGACACGTCGGCGCCGGATTTCGACGAGTCGAGGTTCGGCCGTTTCCTCGTCGAGCGGGCGCGGGAGCTGGCCGGGGCCGACGGCGCGGTGCTGCTGTTCGCCGGGGACGGCGGGCGGTTGCGGATGGTGGCCGACGCCGGAGTGGATCTCACGCGGGCCCGGCTGTGGCTTTCGGACTCCACTGTGGTGCCGTTGCGCAGGAGGACGGAGACGGTCGGGCTGCTGTGCCTCGTTCGTACGGATGGGCAGGGCGAAGACGCCCACGCACTGCGGGCGGCCTCCGCGCTTGCGGACGCCGCGGCGATCGGTCTCCTGCATCGGCAGCGGATTCGCGAGAAGGCGTCGCGGAGCGCGTCGTTGCAGGCGGAACTGGACCGTACGGTGGTGATCGCGCAGGCGACCGGCGTCCTGGCCCAGCGCTACAAGACCGATCCGGCGACCGGTCGCGACTCGTTGCTGGCGCTCGCGCGCTCCTGGCGTCAGCCGGTGGAGATCGCGGCGGCCGAAGTGGTCGCGTCCGCGTTCCGGCCACGTCCGGAAGGACCGGAGTGACCGCTTCGGCCGGGTGGCGGAGAATCTGCTCGGCTGAACGGCGGCAATTCGTGGTCACGAGCCGGACGGCATGCGGTAAGGGGATGAACACGGACGGTTTGCAGATTGCCGGTTTCGTCAGGGGCACGCTAATTTTTGGTCCCGGTGCGGGGATGTCGTGGCCGCGCGGGCGGCCGCAGTCGGAGGTGGAATGCTTGACCGGGGACACTGTTTCGCGCAGCGCGTACCGCATGCCGGGAATCCGGGAAGGAGCCGGAACCGGTAGGCGCCGATCGTGATGCGAATATTGCTGGTCCTGGGCTCGTCCATCAGCTCGAACGGAATCAGGAGAATTCTCGCGAAAGAGCCGGAAACAGAAGTCGTCGAGGATGTCACGCAAACGGGGAGCGACGTCTTCGCCGCGCTGGCCGCCGTGGAGCCGGACGTGGTTCTCGTCGACCGGGACCTGCCCGGCGGCGACGGGATCGCCGTCGTGGCCGATGTGGTCCGGTCCACCGGGAGGCGCGCGCCATGGGCGCTGCTTCTCGCCGACGCGTACCGCCGGGGTGACGCCGCGCGCGCCGCGAGGGCGGGGGCGCGCGGCTATCTGATCAAGAACCAGGAGGCGTGGACGCTCGGCGCCGCGCTGAAAGCCGTCGCGGGCGGGGAGGCGTGGCTTTCCCCGCAGGCGGCGGGGGAACTGCTGGAAGAATTCCGCGGTGGCCGCCCCGGCAGGCGGGAGCAGCGCGGGGCCACGCCCCTGACCGAACGCGAACGTGGCGTCATCCGCTTGATCGCGTACGGCTGTTCGAACCTCGAAGTGGCACGGGAACTCGGAGTGAGCGAGTCGACGGTCAAGACGCATGTGTCACGCATACTGGCCAAACTGGATCTGCGCAGCCGCACCCAGCTCGCCGCGTTCGCGCGTGACCTCGGCATAGCCTGACTCACTCCTCGCGAGAGGACCGGGAGTACGGGGCCCGCGAATTCGTTCTTTCGACCGATGCGAGTGCGTTGTCGCTGTCCCTACAATCGGCTGTGCTGCCGGCGTCGGCCTTCGTTTCGGGCGAGCCGGCGGTTTCGTGTGTAAGAAAAGCAGAGAATTCAGGGCGCTGGATTTCACCCCGACGGTGGATTCCGGCGCCTGGTCGCGGGTGAAGGATGATCACGAGGGCGCGACGACGCGACTTCCCTGGGGGGTTCACCGAACGATTCGAAGGTCGGAGGTCATTGTGGTCAGGGTCGAGGTCCCTGAGGCGTCGTTGCCCCTCGCGCGCCACGAGTTGTTCCACTGCGGCGATCCGGAGTACGTGAGGGAGGTGTGCGGCCGGGTCCTGTGTCCGCACACGCTCGAGGTCCTCGGGCAGGCCGGGCGGCTGGACGCTCGTATGCATTCGGTGCGGCTGCGGGACATGTCGGTGAACTACGTCGGCTACGGGTGCGACGTGCGCATCCGCTACGCGCCGCAGGACACCTTCTTCGCGGTGCTCATCCCGTTGACCGGGCGGGCCGAGATCCGCTGTGGTCCAGACCGGGTGCTCGTGGGGGCCGGGCAGGCGTCGGTGCTCTCGCCGACCGATCCGGTGACCATGCGCTGGACCGCCGACTGCACGCAACTGGTGCTGCGCATGGAACGCGCGTCGCTGGAGGCGCGGTTGAGCGACCTGCTCGGTGTCCCGCTGCGAAGACCCTTGCGTTTCGCGCCGTCGATGGACATCGGCTCCGGCTACGGCCGGAGCTGGCGCCGCGCGGTGGATCTGCTGGTCACCGAGCTGGACCGGCCGGGGACGCTGATCGAACAGCCGGTGGTCGCGGACCGTTTCGAGTGGACACTCATGAGCGCGTTGCTGGTGGCGCACGCGAACAACTATTCGAGCATGCTCACCGGTGACGTGGCCGTGGCGCCCTCGCGCGCGGTCAGCATCGCGCTGGAATGGATGGAAAGCCATCCGCAGTGGCGGCACACGACGGCGAGCCTCGCCCGCGAGGCCGATGTCACCGAACGCTCGCTGCAGCTGGGTTTTCGCAAGCATCTGAACATGCGGCCGATGGAGTATCTGCGCGAGATCCGGCTCCGCCGGGTGCACGACCAGTTGCGCGCCGCCCAGTCCGACGCGGTGACGGTGACCGCGGTGGCGGCCGAATGGGGCTTCCTGCACACCGGCCGGTTCGCCGCCACCTATCAGCGCCGGTTCGGCGAAAAGCCGTCGGAAACGTTGCGCCGTAGTTGATTTCGCGGCGGGCGGTACCGGGAGAACCTCGCCCGGCCGGCGCAAGGGGCCAATCAAAAACCCTCGTACGGCATTCGCCGGACGGGGGTTTCGGCTATCGGTGTCCGGTGGACATTCTCCAGGGATCGAACGCTTCGCTTCACGGATTGCCGCCCTCGCCCCGGCCCGAAGAGAATCGACGTATCGGCCGCGGTGAACGCGAGTGTCGCTGGAGGACTGTATGGCACGGGGTATTCGGGTGGAAGGTCTGGTCAAGCGGTTCGGGCCGACCGTGGCACTGGACGGGATCGACCTCGCCGCCGCGGCGGGCACCGTGCTCGGGGTGCTGGGCCCCAACGGTGCCGGGAAGACGACGGCGGTGCGGATACTGGCGACGCTGCTGCGGCCGGACGCCGGGGTGGCCATTGTGGACGGACACGACGTCGTTCGCGATCCGGTCGCGGTCCGCGAGGTGATCGGTCTCACCGGACAGTACGCGTCGGTGGACGGTGATCTCACCGGCACCGAAAACCTCGTCCTCATGGGACGGTTGCTCGGCATGTCCGCGCGGGCGGCGCGGGCACGGGCGGTCGAGCTGATCGAACGGTTCCGGCTGGGCGAGGTGACCGGCCGGGCGGCGAAGACCTATTCGGGCGGGACCCGCAGGAGGCTCGACTTGGCCGCGAGCCTGCTCGGGCGGCCGCGCGTGCTCTTCCTGGACGAACCGACCACCGGTCTCGACGCCCATGTGCGCCGGGAACTGTGGGACGTCGTCCGGCGCCTCGTGGCCGACGGCGTCACGGTGCTGCTCACCACGCAGTATCTCGAGGAGGCGGACCGGCTCGCCGACCGGATCGCGGTGTTCGACCACGGCAGGGTCGTCGCCGAGGGCACCCCCGGCGAGCTCAAGCGGCGGATCGGCGGGCACACGCTGCAGGTCCGGCCCGCGATTCCCGGCGACGTCGCCGTGGTCGCCGGGATCGTCGGGAAGCTGGCAGGCGCCGCGCCTGCCTACGACACCACCAGCGGATTGCTGACCGTGCCGGCCCGCGATCCGCTGGTGGTGTCCACTGTGGCCAGGAAGCTGGATCAGGCGGGGATCGCCGCGGATGAACTCGCCTTGCGGCTGCCCAGTCTCGACGAGGTGTTCCTTTCGCTCACCGGTACGCCCGGCGAGCGGCCGGTGCCGGAGGGAAGTGCGGTATGAGCGAGACGGAGGCGAGGCGGCACGTCGGGCCCGGCGACGCCGTGCGGCACTGCGCTGTCCTTTGTGGACGTGGACTGCGGAAGATCCGGCGCAACCCGGAGCATCTGGTGGATGTGACCGTGCAGCCGGTGCTCTTCCTGGTGATGTTCGGTTTCCTGTTCGGCGGCGCGATAGCCGGGGACACCACGTCGTACCTGCGTGCTCTGGTGCCCGCCCTGCTGGTGCCGACCGTGCTGCTGGCGAGCATGTCGGCCGGGGTGGGCCTCAACATCGACGTCGACCAGGGCGTGTTCGATCGCTTCCGCAGCATGCCGATCGCCCGCGCCGCACCGCTGGTCGGCGGGGTGCTCGCCGACGTGGTCCGCTACCTGCTCGCGTTCGGCACGGTACTCGCCGTCGGCACGGCGATGGGATTCCGGATCCACACCGGACTGTTCGCGACGCTGGCGGCGGCCGGGCTGCTGGTGGCAGCCGGGCTGTGCTTCTGCTGGGTGACCGTCTACATCGGAATGGTCGTCCGCCGCCCCGATTCGGTGCAGGGTGTCACGATCGCGCTGTTCATGCCCTTCGTGTTCGCGAGCAATGTGTTCGTCCCGAGCGCCAGTATGCCGGGCTGGCTACGGGCCTGGTCCGGGGTCAACCCGGTCAGCCTGCTCGCGGACGTCATGCGGGGGCTGCTCGCCGGAGGCCCCGTCGCCGGCCCGCTCGCCGGGAGTCTGCTGTGGATGGTCGTGATTGTGCTGCTGTTCTTCCCGCTCGCCATGCGGGCCTACCGGAGACGAGCCGGCTGAAACGAAGAGGAGGTGAACGAGCCATGGGCGCGGCTGAACCGAGTGTCGACGTGTGCCTGAAAGGCGGTCCGGACGGGGTCCCCGACCGGATGAGCGTCCGTTTTTCGGAATTCTCCGCGAGGTACCTGAAGATTCCGTTCCGGGCAGGGTACGAACATTTCGTGCTGGATCGCGAATCGCCAGGGGGATGCGACGAAGCTCCCGTTTTCGTCTGGTGCGACCGGACGAAGGTCGCCGAATAACAAGCTCCAGGAATTCCTTTCCCAGGTGAATTGTGTCCCCAGAAAGGTCACCCATGTCATGAACACCGCGATTCTCGGAACCGGCTCCTACCTGCCGGAAACGGTCCTCACCAGCGAGACGCTCGGTAAGCGCCTCGGGGTGGGGGAGCAGTGGATCTTCGACAAGACGCTCATCGCGGAGCGCCGCGTCGCCGCCCCCGACGAAGCGACGTCCGACCTGGCCTCGGCGGCCGCCCACCGGGCGCTGCACGCCGCGGGCATCGCCGCCACCGACCTCGACCTGATCATCGTCGCGACCTCGACCCCGGACCAGCCGATGCCCGCGACAGCGTGTGCCGTCCAGGCCCAGCTCGGCGCCGTCCGCGCGGCGGCGTTCGACGTCGATTCGGTGTGCTCCGGGTTCGTCTACGCGCTGGTGACCGCGCACGCGATGCTCACCGCGGATCCCGGCCCGCGCACCGCGCTCGTGATCGGCGCCGACATCTACTCGCGCATCCTGGACTACTCCGACCGGCGTACCTGCGTCCTGTTCGGTGACGGCGCGGGCGCGGTGGTGCTCGGCAAGAGCGGCACCGGGCGCGGGCTGCTGGCCAGCACCCTCGGCTCCGACGGCACGCTCGTGGACATGGTCGGCATTCCCGCCGGCGGCAGCCGCCGTCCGGCCAGCGCGGAAACCCTCGCCACCGGTCAGCACCATTTCGCCATGAACGGCAGGGGAGTCCGCGACTTCGCCGCGCGGGTCGTGCCCGAACTCGTCGCCGACGTGGTGAAGGCGGCCGAACTCGACATCGCCGACGTCGACCTGCTCGTGCCCCATCAGGCGAACGGGACGATCCTGCACGAACTGGCCGACACCATCGGCCTGCGGCCGGAGCAGATGCACCTGACGATCGAGCGCTACGGCAACACCGGCGCGGCGTCGGTCCCGATCACCCTGGACGACGCGGTGCGGACCGGGAAGGTCTTCGCGGGCGACGTCGTCTTGCTGATCGCCTTCGGCGGCGGGATGAGCTGGGGCGGCGCGGCCCTGCGCTGGGCGGGGCCGAGGACGCGGGAGGACCTGTGGTGACGCGTCCCCCGATCCGGTTCCCCCGGTCGCGCCCGCCGCGGTACGAGGTCGAGTTCACCGGTGACGTCCGCATCCCCTCCAGCGTGCCGGGGCTGACCCTCGGCGGGGACCTGTACCTGCCGAAGGGCGCGGGCCGGGTGCCCGCGCTGGTGACCGTCCACACCGGACGGAAGGACGGGCTCGGCGGGATCGCGGCCCGGAAATACCTGCGCTACTTCGCCGAGCGAGGCTACGCGGTGCTCTATGTGGACAGTTTCGGCATCGGGACCTCCGAGGGCGTGCCCCGGCCGATCCTGAGCCCGGAGGAGGTCGACGACGGCGTGTCGGTCGTCGAATGGGCGGCGGCGCAGCCGTGGTGCACCGGCCGGGTCGGCATGTGGGGCCTTTCGCACGGCGGCATGACGACGCTGGCCGTGGCGAGCAGGCAGCCACCGCACCTGCGGGCGATCTTCCCGGTGATGGGCTGGACCGACGCCGAGCGCGACCTCGTACACCCGGCGGGCCTGCGCGGCGGAATCGGGATGTTCGGGCATCTCAGTCTGTACAACATCTTCTGCGCGCTTCTGCCTCCACTGCGGGAGCACGACAAGGCCGAATACGAGACGTTGTGGAAGGAGCGGCTCGAGAAGTTCGAACCGTGGTTCACCGATTCGTGGCTGCACCCGCCGGGGCATCCGGTGTGGGAGCAGCGCCGCGTCGACGCCGGCAGGATCACCGTGCCGTCGCTGTGCGTCGCGGGCTGGCGTGACCTGTTCTGCGCGTCGATGATCACCGCGTACCAGCAGATCCGCGGCCCGAAACGGCTGCTGGTGGGGCCGTGGCTGCACACCTTCCCGGACGTCGCGGGCGTCGAACCGGTGCCTTCGGCCGCGCTGGCCTGCGCCTGGTGGGACCGGTGGCTGCACGGCGAAGTGCCGCGCACGCGGGAAAAGTCGGCGACCTTCTTCGTCCAGGGCGGTGCGGGCCGCTGGGTGCAGGCACCGCGCTGGCCACCGGAGAAGACCGGGGACCACGTTTTCGTCGCCGCGCGCTCGGGGCATCTCTACCGGTCGAGCCGCACCGGGCGGTCGTCCGCGGTCGTGACCACCGGCTGCCGGAGTGACGACACCGTCGGCGCGCTGAGCGGGCTCACGAATCACCCGATCGACAAGTTCGGGTATCCGCTCGACCAGCACGAGGACGACACCCGGTCGCTCGCGTTCACCAGCGCGCCGTTCCCCGAGCCGGTGCTGGTGGCGGGCAGCCCGGTGGCGCGGGTCATCATCACCCCGGCCACCAGCGCGTCCCGCTGCGTGGTCAAGGTGACCGATGTGGACGAACAGGACCGGTCGGTGCTCGTCTCGATGGGCGTGGTCGACCTGGATTCCTTGCGGCCCCGGCGAAACGGGTCGCCCTACATCGTGCAGGTGCGGCTCGACCCGACGTGTTACCGGGTGGCGGCGGGGCACCGGCTCCGGCTGGTGCTCGCGGTGGCCGACGTCCCGAGGCTGTGGCCTGCCGGGAAGCCCGCGACGCTCGGCGTGCGTGTCATCCAGGCGTCCGGGGACTACGTCGGCCTGGCCGCGGAGGGCTACGGCGCGAACACCGCGACGACGCTCAGGCTGCCGGTGTGCGATCCGGATTCGCTCACCGACGTCCTCGTGGATCCGCCGGAACGACGGACGTCCGGCGCCAGGGACGTCCCGAAGGACCGTTGGGAGGTCACGCGCGATCACCTCGGCGACGCGGTGCGGCTCACCGTGGCGAAGGAGGACCGGGTCCGCTACGCGGAGGGATCGCTCGCCATGAAGACACTGCTCGGTTTCGAGGTGGCCAACGGCGACGCGGCGGGCGCGCGGATGCGGGCGTCGGGGGAGAAGACCGCGGCGACCTCCGACGGCGGCCGGGCGACTGTCCGCGCCGAGATCGACATGCGGGCCGCCGCCGCGACCGTGACCGCGGAAGTCCTGATCAACGGAACCCCTTTCTGCACCAGAGAATGGACCCTGTCATGACCATGGTGGAACGTCCGCTGAACTACCTGGAGCTGGCGCATTTCAACCGGGTCGTCATCATGGCCGCCGAGTACGAGGGCGACCTGGACCCCGAGGCACTCGACCGCGCGTTCCGGGCGTTGTGCGCCGCGCATCCCGTGCTGCGCGCGAGGATCCGCGGGGCGGGGCGCGACGCCGTGATGCGCGTCGAGGACGGCCACGTCCCCGAGTTGCTGATCCTCGACGAGGCTCCCGATGTCCTGACGAAGATCGTCGAACTGCCGTGGGACGCTTCGCAGGCTGTCGCGGACCTCGTGCTCGTGCGGGGCGAGCGCCACGGATATCTCGCCCTGCGCGCGGACCACTCGATCGTCGACGCCAACGGCTGGCTCGGCTATCTGCGCGAGTTGCTCCGGTTGTTCGCCGCCGGGGACGCGGGGTCCGCCGAGCCGGTGGGCACGCTGCCTGCCCCGCCCGCGGAGCTGTTCCACGAGCGGCTCGGTCTCATACCGTACGACCGGCGGCTGTTCCACACTGCGGGCCCGTCGATCCTCGACGGCGAGGGCGGGCTGCTCAGCGGGTACCTCCGGCTCGACGAGGAGGAGACGAGCTGGATCCGGCGGACCGCGCGGCGGTACGGCACGACCGTGCACGGGCTGGTCAGCGGGGCGATTCTGCTCACCCAGCGGGCGTTCGCGGGTGGCCGCGA
The DNA here is from genome assembly GCF_042739895.1 of Amycolatopsis sp. NPDC059021. Taxonomy (NCBI): domain Bacteria; kingdom Bacillati; phylum Actinomycetota; class Actinomycetes; order Pseudonocardiales; family Pseudonocardiaceae; genus Amycolatopsis; species Amycolatopsis sp. NPDC059021. The sequence continues at coordinate 71,988 of NZ_JBHYIQ010000017.1, read as the reverse complement.
CCCGGTCCCGATGTTCTCGGTGTCCCCTGTGGACTTTCGCGGGCGGGTCGAACCGCCGGTGGGGGAGCTGGAGACGACCAACTTCATGCTCTCCTACGTCGCCGAGGTCGACGTCTCGACGCGGATGAGCCCGGTACTGGTCGGGCAGTCGGTGAAGGCGCAGATGGACGCGGCGCTGGAGAGCGGCGAAGGGGTGCGCGCGGGCGCGCCGCTCAAGAGCGCGCTCGACCGCAACCTGTCGTTCGCGCTGGTCAGCAATCTCGGTGTGGTGCCGGAGTTCCCGATGCCCGACGGTGTCGAGGTCGTCGAGACGCACATTCTCAACACCGTCGACGACACGCTGTTCCCCGGTTATTACGTGTCGACCTACCGTGGCAGGCTGACCGTCCTTTATGTACTGACGAAGCGGTTCTTCACCGAGGAGGACGCGGAGGCCATCGCGCGGGAACTGCGGGAGCAACTGCTCATCATCGGGGCGTCGTCGTGAAGGTCCTGCTGATCACCCACGGCAGCAGGGGCGACGTCCAGCCGTTCACCGCGCTCGCGATGGCGCTGACCAGAGCCGGGCACGAGCCGGTGCTGGCGGGCCCGGCGTCGGCGGTCGCGATCGCCGAGCCGCATTGCGCCAGGATCGTGCCGCTGGATGACGGGACCAACAAGCTGGTCGGCGACCGCAGGGCGTGGGAGGCGGTGGAGAACAATTTCCGTGGCCTGCGCGGAAAACTCCTCGGCCTCGAGTTCCTGCGGCACAATCGCGCGGCGATGAGCCGGGTGTTCGACGACCTCGCCGCGCTGGCCTTCGCGGTGGCCGATTCCGGGGACGTCGATCTGGTCGTGCACCAGGTCAACGTGCCGGGGGACGCGATCGCGGAACTCCTCGGCGTGCCGGCGGTCTCGGTGTGTCTCCAGCCGTTCTGGGTGCCGACGCGGTCGTTCCCCGATCCGCTGTTCCCGTTCCCGCTGCCCGCCGCGCTCAATCGCGCCTCGTACCTGTCGACACGCCTGTTCGTCCGCGCCTTCACCGGTGGGACCGGTCGCTGGCGCACGGAAACACTGGGCCTGCCGCGTCGCCGGTCCGGTGTGTTCCGCCGCCCGGACGGCGGGCCCGCGACGGTGCTGCAGGGCTTCAGCAGGCACGTCCTGCCCGCGGGGTCGCGGTATCCGGATTCGGTGCACACGCCGGGGTTCTTCTTCCTTCCCGGCCCGGCGGGCTGGACTCCGCCTGCCGAGCTGATGGCGTTTCTCTCCGCCGGGAAACCGCCGGTCTACCTGGGTTTCGGCAGTATGGTCGGCAGCGATCCGGTCCGGACCGGCCGGATCGTCCTCGACGCGATCCGCGGGGCCGGGGTGCGGGCGGTGCTGGCGGTCGGCCGGGGCGGGATCGACCCCGGGGAACTGGGCGACGACGTCTTCTGCCTCACCGACGTCCCGCACGACTGGCTCTTCCCCCGGATGGCCGCGGTGGTGCACCACGGCGGAGCGGGCACGACGGCCGCCGCACTCGCCGCCGGGCGCCCCCAGGTGGTCTGCCCGTTCATGTTCGACCAGCCGTTCTTCGCGCGGCAGATGCAGCTGAGCGGCGTCGCACCCGCACCGCAGCCGCTGCGCACGCTGACGTCCGACGACCTGGCCGCCGCGATCCGCCGGGCCGCCGGTGATCCGGGCCTCGCCGCGCGGGCGGAGCAGCTCGGCCATTTGATCCGCGCGGAGGACGGCGTCGGCACGGCGGTCAAGATCCTGGAAACGGTCACGGGCTGACGCCCGCACGAGAGACTCGGACTTACTGGCCCCTCGCACCACGTCATGGCCAGGTAGTGTCGACAACTATGTCGACGCGCTGGTCTGGCTCGTGGGCGAGTTGCTGACCGACCCGAAACACTTCTTCCGCTCTTTCACCGTCAAGGAACTTGGCCGCCTCATGACCGAACGCCCCACCGAGCCCGTTGTCCGAGCGCACGAAATGGGCATCTACAAACGCTACTTCGACCTGATCGCGACTGGCCGCAAGACGACGGAGATCAGGGTCAATGACTCCAGCCGCAAGAAAATCAAGGAAGGCTCCTTGATCCGATTCCGCTGTCAGGGCGACCAGGTACTGACGCGCGTCACGCGGGTAGCGAGGTACGACAACTTCGACGAGATGTTCGACCACGAAGCAGCCGTGTCGGTCAACCCGCTCGCGACCCGCGAAGAACAGCTTGCCAATATCCGCCAGATCTACCCGCCGGAACGCGAAGCCCTGGGTGTTGTGGCAATCGGTATCGAACTGGTCGATCCGCCGCGGGCCCCTTCGTCGGCGGCAAGCCCCCGGTAGGGCGTTGTACCGAGGGACGCCCTTGGTGCGTTCAGGGTGACAAGGGCGTCCCTCGGAACGCCCGACGCACCGAAGGCGTCCCTCGGTGCGACTGTCAGGTACCCGCGCCGCCGGAGACCGAGGGGACCGCCGCCAGCAATGCGCGGGTGTAGGGATGGCCGGGGTGCCCGGTGACCCGTTCGATCGGTCCCTGTTCGACGATCCGGCCCCGGAACAGGACCGCCGCCCGGTGCGCCATATGCCGCACGACGTCGATGTCGTGCGAGATGAACAGGTAGCTCAGCCCGAGCCGCCGCTGCAGGTCCAGCAGCAGGTTCAGGATCTGGGCCTGTACCGAGAGGTCGAGCGCGCTGGTCGGCTCGTCGCAGACGATCAGCTCCGGTTCGCCGACGAGCGCGCGGGCGATCGCGACGCGCTGGCGCTGGCCACCGGACAGAGCGGCCGGATAACGCGAAGCGGTCTCCGGCGGCATGCCCACCTGGGTGAGGATGTCCGCGACCCGGGCGTCGGCGGCGCGGCGGCTCATACCGCGGACGACGCGCAGCGGCTCGGCCAGTGTCCGGCCGACGGTCCGGGACGGGTTGAGCGAGCCGTGCGGGTCCTGGAACACGATCTGCACGTGCTGCCCGAGTTCGCGGCGCCGCCGTGCCGACACGTGGGTGATGTCCTTGCCGTGGAACAGGATCCGGCCCGCGGCGGGCCGGGCCAGCCCGACGAGCGCGTGCCCGGTGCTCGACTTGCCCGAGCCCGATTCACCGACCAGGCCGAGGGTTTCCCCGCGCTCGAGATGCAGGTTCACCCCGTCGACCGCGACGACGTCGTGGCCGTGCCCGCCCGGTCTGCGGGGATAGGCGACCCGCAGGCCGAGTACCTCAAGCAGGCTCACAGCTTTCCCTTTCCCAGCACAGCTTTTCGTGGTGGAGGCAGCGGGTGGTATGCCCCGGCCGCGGCTGGAAGACCGGAATCGGGGCGTCCGAACACTCGGGTGTGGACAGCTCACAGCGCGGGGCGAAGGGACAGCCCGGCGGCCGGGCCGAGGGCACGCTCCCGGGAATGGTCGCGAGCCTGCCCCGGGGCACCGCGCGGCTCGGCATCGCGCCGAGCAGGCCCTCGGTGTAGGGATGCCGCGGCCGGTCGAGCAACTCCGCGACGTCGCACGATTCGACGATGTCGCCCGCATACATCACAAAGGCGCGGCGGCACAGCGCCGAGACGACGCCCCAGTCGTGCGTGACGAGCAGGATCGCCATGCCTCGTTCTTTCTGCAGCCCGCGCAACAGATCGAGAACCTCGGCCTGCACGGTGACGTCCAGCGCGGTCGTCGGCTCGTCGGCGATGAGCAGCTTCGGCTGCCCGGACAACGCCATCGCGATCGCGACGCGCTGGGCCATCCCCCCGGAGAGTTCGTGCGGGTAACGCCGTGCCACCTGCTCGGGTTCGGGAAGATTGACGTCGCGCAGCAGGGCGATTGTCCGGGCGCGGACGGCCTGCCGGGTCCCGCCGTGATGCCGCCGCACCAGCTCGCCCAGCTGCTGGCCCACGGTGAACACCGGATCGAGCGCGGCGATCGGGTCCTGCGAGATCATCGCGATCCCGGAGCCCCGCAGCCGCCGCATCGCGCGCGGCCCCGCGGTGGCGAGGTCGGTGCCGTCGAACAGGATGCTGCCCCCGGTGACCGCCCCGTCGGCCGGGAGCAGGTCGAGCACCGCCCGGCAGGTCAGCGTTTTGCCGCAACCCGACTCGCCGATCAGCCCGACGGTCTCGCCCGCGTGGACGTCCAGATCGACGCCGGCGACGACGGTCCGCGCACCGTCGGTGCCCGGCAGCGCGATCGACACCCCGCGCAGGGACAGCAACGCCGAGGAGCCGCCGGTGTGCGGGGCGAGGGTCGGGGTCGGCGCGCGGTGGGCGCGGTGCAGGCGCTCGCCGGGGTGTTCGGAACGGTCCGCCGTCGCGTCGCGGACGGCGTCCCCGAGCAGGCCGAACGCCAGGATCGCCAGCCCGAGCACGACACCGGGCGGCAGCAGCAGCCACGGCTGACGGTCGATCACGGCCGAGGCGTCCGCGATCATGTTGCCCCAGGTCGGATCCGGCGGCTGCGCGCCGAATCCGAGGTAGCTCAGCCCGGCGTCGATGAGCAGCGCGCCGCCTGCCAGCATCGAGATCTGCACGATGATCGGCCCGGCCACCCGCGGCAGGACGTGGTGCGCGACGATATGCCGGTTCGGCAGCCCGTACACGCGGGCCGCGGCGATGTACAGCTCCTGCCGCACGGCGAACGTCGAACCGCGGACCACCCGCGCGAGCCCCGGCGAGAGCAGGATGCCCAGGGTGATCATGGCGACGTCCCGCTGCCCGCCGACCATGGCGAGCACCACGAGGAGCGTGACCAGCACGGGGATCGCGAGCAGCACGTCCACGACCCAGGTGAAGACGCGGTCGAGCCAGCCGTCGAGGAATCCCGCGGCGATCCCGCTGCCGACGCCGGCGACCAGCACGGTGAGCACCACGACGGCCGCGTCGACCAGGCTGATCCGGCCGCCGAACATGATCCGCGTGAGCACGTCACGCCCGAGGCCGTCGGTGCCGAACGGATGCGCCGCGGTCGGCCCGGACAGCACGTGGTCCAGATCCGCGGCGGCCGGATCGTAGGGGGCCAGCAGCGGGGCGAACACCGCGGCGAGCAGCAGGATGGCGAGGTAGGCCAGCGGGACCGCGGCGATCGGGCGGCGCAGCACGGCCCGCCACCGGTGGCCGGGCGCGCTCACCGGGCACGCACCTTGGGGTTGAGCCAGCCGTAGGCGAGGTCCACCACGAGGTTGACCGTCACCACGACCAGGGTGAACACGACGACCACCCCCTGCAGCATGCGGACGTCGTGCTGGGTGGTGGCCTGCACGGCGAGCCCGCCCAGCCCTGGCATCGCGAACACGGCCTCGACGAACACCGTGCCGCTCAGCAGGCTGATGAAGGTGAGCCCGACGAGCGTCACGACCGGGATCGCGGCGTTGCGCAGCGCGTGCCGCACCACGATCGAAAACTCCGGGATCCCGTTGGCGCGCAAGGCGTTCACGAAGTCCCGCGAGAGCGCTTCCAGCATGGCGTCGCGGGTCTGCTTGGCGAACACCGCGATCCCGGGCAGCGCGAGCGTCGCGACCGGCAGGATCAGGCTGCGCGCCCAGCCCGCCGGTGACGAGGCGAGCGAGACGTAGCCGGTGGCGGGCAGGAGCCGGATGGTGACCGCGAACAGCGTGACCATGGTCAGCGCGAACCAGAAGCTCGGAAGCGCGTAGCCGACAAGGGAAAGTACGTCGATCACGCGCCCGATCCGGCCGCCGTGCACCGCGCTGAGCACGCCGAGCGCGACGCCGACGAGTGCGGTCACCAGCGTGGCGCCCACCATGAGCGAGATCGTGACCGGAGCCCGGTGGGCGATCTCGGAGGAGACGTCGAGCCCGGACAGCGGTGACGAACCGAGATCGCCGCGCACCGCGTGGGTCAGCCACTGCCAGTACTGCGTCAGCAGCGGCCGGTCGATCCCGAGCTCGTGCCGCAGCCGTTCGTAGGCCTCCGCGCTGTAATGGTCGCCGAGGAGCGTGCGCGCGACGTCCCCCGGCGCCGCGGCCTGCAACAGGAAGGTGACCAGCGAGACGATGAACACGAGCGCGGCCGAGACGGCGATCCGCCGCGCGATCAGCCGTGACATGGCGGGCCCTCCCCGGTGGACTGCGCCGCGATGAGCCGCCGGTACCACTCGAAGGACGCCTTGGGCGTGCGCTCCAGCGTGGTGAAGTCGACGTGCACGAGGCCGAAGCGGGGACGATAGCCGTGTTCCCATTCCAGATTGTCCAATAAGGACCAGACGTGGTAGCCGCGGACGTCGAGGCCCGCGTCGATCGCGGCCCGCAGCTGGACGAGACAGCCGCGGAGGTACCCGATGCGTTCCTCGTCCCGCACCGCGCCGCCCGCGTCCACCTCGTCGGGCAGCGGCATGCCGTTTTCGGTGATGTGCACCGGTGGCAGATCCGGGTACTGCGCCCGCAGCCAGCGCAGCAGCCCGCCGAAGGCCGCGGGCACGATCGGCCAGCCGAGCATGTTGGCCGCGGTGTCCGGCAACGGCGTCCTGGTGTAGCCGAACGGCTCCGAGGGTGCGGCGGCGACGCGCGCCGGGGCGTACCAGTTGACGCCGAGGAAGTCGAGCGGGGCCGCGATGACGGTGTTGTCGGCCGGATCGCAGCGCACCACGGGGATACCCTCGACGCGGGGATAACGCCCGTGCAGCAACGGATCGAGGAACAACCGGTCCTCATAGGCCTCGGCCCGGCCGGCGGCTTCGACGTCGGCGTAGCGGCCGCTGGCCGGTGTCATCCCGGACAGGTTGAGCGCGATCCCGACCTCCATCCGCCGTCCGCGCCCGGTCAGGCCGCGCAGCCGCTGCGCCGCGAGCCCGTGAGCCAGCAGCAGGTGGTGCGCCATCGCCAGTGCGTGCTGCCGCAGCGGCCCGTCGAGGCGCGACGAGCCGTTCATCGCGGCGTGCACGACCGACAGCGGTTCGTTGATCGTGATCCACCGGTGCACCCGGTCACCGAGCCTGGCCGCGATTCCCTCCGCGTACTCGGCGAAACGTTCGGCGGTGTCCCGGTTCAGCCAGCCGCCGTCGTCCTCCAGCGCCTGGGGATGGTCCCAGTGGTAAAGCGTCAGCATGGGGTCGATGTGCCGCGCCAGCAGGCCGTCGACGAGCCGGTCGTAGAACGCCAGCCCGTGCGGGTTCCACGGGCCCCTGCCGGTGGGCCGCACCCGCGGCCACGACACCGAAAAGCGGTAGCTGGTCACCCCGAGCCGGGCCATGAGCTCGAGGTCCTCGTCGAGCCGGTGATAGTGATCGCACGCGACGTCGCCGGTCGCGCCGTCCGCCAGCCCGCCGGGCCGGTGGCTCAGTACGTCCCATGTGGACGGTCCCTTGCCGTCGGCGTCCCACGCTCCCTCGATCTGGTAGGCCGAGGTCGCCACGCCCCAGCAGAACCCGGGCGGGAACGTGGGCGCGTCCGTCGTTTCCGGTTCGGTGTCCGTTCCGGTGTCCATTTCAGTCCCCTCAGGTCGCGGGATGCCAGGCGGTCACGCTCGGGAACAGCTTCCCCCGCACCGCGTCGATCCCGACCGAATTCCGGTAGTACAGGAACAGCGGGCTCAGGCACACCGGAAGGAACCAGCCCAGTTCCACGACCCGCCGGACGATCCGCCGGTCGAGTTCGGCCCGTACCTCGCCGTCGGCGGCGGCCGCCTGCCGGTCCAGGTCCTCGAGCATCGGATCGCTGCTGTGGAAGGGATTCATCCCGATCGCGTCCTTGAGCCACAGGCCACGCCCCATGAAATACACCGGCAGCGCACCCCAGCCCATGTGCGACGCCGGATACTTGGTGATCTCGGCGTTCGCCGCGGCGGGCTCCTTCGAGGTGATCTGGAGGTTCACCCCGACCTGGTGCAGATTGGCCGCGATGGCCTGCACGATGTCGCCGAAGAAGGCCGGGGTCGATCCGACGATCACCGGCAGGGAGAAACCGTTGGGCAGGCCCGCTTCGGCCAGGAGCTGACGTGCGCGCGCCGGGTCGTAGGTGTAGAAGTTCTTGTCGTTGAAGCCGTCTTCGCCGGGCGCGGCGGGTTGTTCGGTCGGAATGCCGTACTCACCGAGCAGCGCCTTGGTGATCTTCTCGCGATCCACGGCGAAGTTCAGCGCCTGGCGTACCCGGACGTCGGCGAGTGGCGGGCTGAGTGTGCCTGCCCGGTCGTTGAGCTGAAGGCCCATGACGATGTTCGGGCTGGTCACGATCTTCATCCCGGCCGCCTTCGCGCCGTCGGCGATGGCGTAGCTGCCGCCGATGACGTCGACCTGCCCGGTCTTGAGCGCCGCGAGCCCGGTGTTCTCGTTGGGCAGCACCTTGATGGTGATCCGGTCGTAGTTGCGCTCCCGCGCGTTCCAGTAGCGGGGATTCGGCGCGTAGGTGTAGTGGTCGTTCGCGACGGTTTCCCCCGGTACCAGCACGTACGGCCCGGCGCCGAACGTCTGGGTGGCCAGCTCGTCGGGCTTGGCGACCGCGGCGGGGCTGAGCACGTTGCCCACGAAGAAGTCCTGAGTGAACAAGGCGGGCAACTGGGGATGCGGCTGGGAAAGCCCGAGCCGCACGGTGAGCGGCCCGGTGGCCTCCACCTTGTCGACCGCGGCCAGGAACGCCGCGGCCTGCCCGGCACCCTTGCGGAAGTGCCCGATGCTGCCCGCCACGGCCTCGGCGGTGACGGGCGCGCCGTCGCTGAAGGTCACGCCTTCCCGCAGCGTCAACTCGAAACTCTGGTTACCGCTGCCGAGATAGCGCCACGCCGTCGCCAGCCGCGGCTGGTACGAACCGTCCGGCGCCCGGTAGATGAGCGGTTCGTAGGCGGGGTTGAAGTACAAAGTGGACTCGCCACCCGCCTTGGCGGGGTCGAGGCTGGTCGGCGGCCAGTACTGCCCGATCCGCAGGACCCGGGAGGCACCCTGCGGATCGGGGCCGCCACCGCAGGCCGCGCTCGCCGCGAGCGCCAACCCGCCGAGAGCGAGGCCGGTGAACCGGCGGCGGCTGATCATGGGGGAGGGAAAGGCTTCCGGCGCTGTGCGCATGTCGGTGCCCTTTCGTTCGGGGCGGGCTCAGCCGCGCCAGTGCCGGTCGAGGAGGGTTTCCCCGTCGAGGGTGACGCGGCCGGTGGCGTCGACCGAGGAGGACGTCGCGGTCACTCCCACGTCGACGGTGAGATGCGCGCCGGTTTCGGTGTCGATGGTCGCGGTGATGCTGCCGGTGACGGCCGACGCCGCCGGATCGGCGCGGTCGGCGGTGGCCACCAGGGTCTGGGCGATGGCCAGCGCGTGGTCGCGATCGGCGACGTCCTCCGGCCGGACGGCGTTGGAACTGGCCAGCCGCAGGGAAACCCGGTCGTTGAGCAGATCGGTGGTGATCTCCCACGCCGCCTGCTCCGACGGCTCCTGTTCGGACATCGGCGCCGCCGCGGCGGCACCGGCGTCCGGCAGCGGGTAGTCGATCGTCGAGCCGCTGCCGGAGGGGACCACCGGGAGCGAAAGCGTGCGCACCGAAGGGAAGCCGGTGCCGGGCGGGGTTTCCGGCCAGACACGGGGGAAGTCGCCGGGGGCGACGGCCACCCGGAGCCGGTGTCCTGCCGGGATCTCGTAGGTGGTCGGGGTCAGCTCGACCTCGATCCGGTCCGCACCGTCCTTTCCGGACTCCAGGCCCGCGCAGATGAGAGTGGAGCGGCCGGCCGGGTCGACGTCGGTCAGCTTCACCGACACCCGCGGCCACCCGGCCGACACCACGACCCGCGGTTTTCCGCTGACGAGCAACGCTTCGGCCAGCGGTGCCGAGGTGTGGCACAGGCTGCGCGCGTCGTCGTCGTGCTGATCCAGCGGCAGGCCGAACATCCCGGCCGGCGTCGACCACAGGCCGGAAAGGAGGCCGACCGCGGCGTCGGTGTCCGCGGGCTCACTCCGTTGCCAGGTCGCGAGGTCCTCGACGCGGGTGGTGCCGGGTGGCGGCCAGCTGGGAAAACCGAGCCAGCGTGGCCGCGCGCCCTGGACGTAGACGCTGACCGGCGGCGCTTCCGGCCCGGTGTCCTCGCCGAGCAGCCAGCGGTCCCACCAGGACTGGGCGAGGGCGAGGAAGTCGATCGGGGTGAACGGGCACTCCTGCGGCATCACGTGCATCCACGGTCCGGCGACGAGCCGCTTCGGGCCGCTCATCCGCTCGAACGCGCGGATGGTGCCGTCCACGAACAGATCGCGCCACCCGGCGACACACAGCGCGGGGACCTCGATCGCGGCGAGGTCCACTTCGCGCTCGGGCCAGCTGGGCGAACCCGGTCCGTTGCGCCAGAGGTCGAGCAGGTACGGCGGCGCGGTGAACCGGCGGCGCCACCGCGTCTGCTCGGCCGGATCGGCGTAGTCGTCGAGCGGGGGCAGCAGCTGGTTGAACAATGTGCCCAGCGCCCAGGTTCCCAAGGGGGAGAAGGCACCGCGCGAGCCTCCCGGATGGACGAAGTCGCGGCCGGGGTCGGTCGGGCCCTCGACCGCGATGATCGCGCGGAGGCCGGGCGGCCGGTGGCTGGCGGCCCGCATCGCCGTCAGTGCGCCGTAGGAACCGCCCCACATCCCGACGTTTCCGTCGCACCACGGCTGCTGTGCCGCCCATTCGATGGCGGCGAGGGCGTCTTCGGCTTCGCCGGGGTCGAACGGGGGCCGCTGGGTGCCGTCCGAGGAACCGGTACCGCGCAGGTCGAGCAGCAGCGAGGCGTAGCCGCGCGAGGCGAACCACCGCTCGGCGGGGGAGCCGTTCAGCGCGGTGATGTCCCGGCGGTACGGCAGAACCGTGAGCAGCAGGGGCACCGGGCTTTTCCCTTCGGGAAGGAAAAGATCGCCCGAAAGCGTCACGCCGCGCACGCCGGTCGGAATCCGGACGTCGCGCCGCACCGTGACGTCGTACCCCTGGGCAGGTCTGCTCTCCGTGCGCACCGGCATCGTCGCCTCCGCCCTTCGTCCCGCGGGCCTGCTGCCCGGCGGGTACTGGCGCGGGTACTAAATCGAATACTTGAGTACCCACTGGAGTACGTTAAACACACATGCGCGGACGCCGCAAGCCTCGTGTCCGACTTGTGTGGTGCCGGTGATTGATTGCCCGGTTACGGGGCGCCGGTGTGGTTGGTGAGCGCGGCCAGTACGAGATTGCCCAGTTCCGTGTAGGCGTCGCCCATCGCGAGCCCGGTGCGGTCGAGCAGTTCGCCGTGCTGGATGCTGTCGATGAGCAGGCTCACCGCCGCGCCGACGAAATCCGCGTTGACCGCGCGGAACTCCCCGGAGGCGACACCGTCCTGAATGGACTCGCGGACGTGCTGCGCGGCGGCGAGGGAGTTGCGCGCGTAGATCTCCGCGGTCGCCTGGGTGGTCACCATGTCCGCGTAGCATTCGGGCGACATGCGCCGCATTTCCGCGCCGAGCCCGGCCAGATAGGCCGCGATCCGCTGGGACGGATCGGTGATCGGGGCGACTTTTTCGCTCACGCGCGCGGCCGATTCGGTGAAGAAATGACGGACCGCGAGCACGACGAGCTGTTCCTTGCTGGCCGCGACGGCGTAGAGCGTCGACTTGGAACACTGCAGCCTGCTGGCCAGATCGTCCACGGTCAGCCGGGCGAAACCCTCGGCGAGCACGAGGCCTGCCAGCTGCCGGAGCAGTTCCTCACGCCGCGCCGCGGACATGCGACGGGTCCTGGCGGTGTGCACGCCGGGTGGCGTCATCCACGGTGGCTTCACGGTCATGGTTTCGTAGCCTCGCACACTGTCCGCCGAGCCGGTGGACCGAGATCGGAGGCTCGGCCCGGATGGCGCCGTCCAGAATCAGCATGGTACTACTGTACCGCGTTCGGTACCCTCACGGGAGAAGACCAAGGCGCCGTGCGGTGACCACGGCCTCCATCCGGGAATGGGCGAGCAGTTTGCGCATCGCGCTGCGCAGATAGCTTTTCACCGTCTCGACGGTGATCCCGAGATCGGCCGCGGCCTGGGCGTTCGTCCAGCCCAGCGAGACGCAGGCGAGCACGTCCAGCTCGCGTGCCGACAGCCGCGGCCCGCTCGGCCGCGTGGCGGCCGGACCGCCCATTGTGGACAGTTTCGCGCAGATGGCCGCGACCCGGCGGCGCAGCGCGGCGTCCCCGACGTCCTGGGCGAGGATCCGCAGCTCGGCGTAGGCCTGCCGGACGAGCTCCCAGCGCGGGTTCGCCTGCCCCGCGGAGCCGCACCGGTCGAGCCAGGCCAGCCGGTGGACGACCTCGTCCTGGACGGCCAGCCGCTGCTCCAGCTCCCGCGCCGCTTCGAGGACGGACTGGACGACCCGGTCGCCGAGCGCCTCGTCGCTGCGGAGCGCGCCGTAGAGGACCGCGCGGACCTCGCGGGAGACCACCACGGGCGCGGCGATCATGGCACGCAGTCCCTCCGCGGTGATGACGTGGTCGTAGTGGTGGCTGATCCCGTTCGCCCGCACGTAGTCGTTGACCACCACCGGGCGGCGCAGGACGAGGACCTTGCCGCCGAGCCCGCGCCCGCGGTCGAGCGTGACGCCCTTGAGCGCGCCGGTGGTGATCCCCGCGAACTGCGTGAGCCGTACCTGGCCGGCGCCGATCTCACCGCCGAACGCCAGCGGGAGGCCGGTCGCCTCCCGCAGTCCGGCCAGTGTGCGCTGGATCTGCGGCCGGTCGTCGGGCTGTCCGTGCGTTCTCACGCCTGCTCCTCGACTCGTTACGGCATCCCCTCGGCCGGGGGTGGTTCGGTACTCCGCGGCGATGGGACATTCCTAACGATACGCCGATCCACCGACATCGTTCGCGTATCCCGCACACCCGGGAGCCTCAATGACGAGCTCACTGCATCAGCGCCACGACGTCCCTGACCGCGACGACGCGCGAGTGCGTTCCCGAGCTGTCCGAAGTGGACAGTAGGTCCCGGCTCCTGGAAAGCGTTCTCTTCCGCGCCCATCCGTGATGGGCGAATGATCCCCAGTCCCCTTCGCCCGCGTGGCGGCCGCGACGGCGCGGCGCTGTTCGCGCACTCGGGTGAAGGCCGGTTTCCCTTGCGTGGAAACGGTTCGTGTCGATCACCGCGCGCCAAGGAGGCAACGATGCCCAGGCCCTTCGCACCCCGGAAATCCGCTCCCGACCGCAGCGGGGGTGGTCCGTCGGCGATCTCCCGGCGCGGCTTCGTCCTCGGTGCCGCCGCGGGCATGACGGCCCTGGGCCTCGGCGCCGCGGTTGCCCGCGCCGACACCGGTGCGCGCGTCGTGTCCGAGCGCTACGTCGGCGAGCGGCTTCTCGACCTGACCATCTCCTCGCCCGCGCTGGCCGCGACGGTACCGGTCCGCCTCCTGCTGCCCGCGAGCTGGACCCCCGCGCCGAAGAAGACCTGGCCCGTGCTGTACCTCCTGCACGGCTCCGGTGACGACTACACGTCGTGGACGCGCTCGACCGACGTGGAGGAGCTGACCGGGCACAGCGAGATGCTGGTGGTGATGCCGAGCGCTGGACGCGATGGTTTCTACAGCGACTGGCTGAACCACGGCGCGGGCGGCCCGCCCCGCTGGGAGACCTTCCACCTGACCGAACTCCGGGAAATCCTCGAACGCTCCTACGGCGCGGGCACCGTGCGCGCCATCGCGGGCCTGTCGATGGGCGGCTTCGGCGCGATGTCGTACGCGGGCCGTCACCCCGGCATGTTCCGCGCCGCCGCGGCGTACAGCGGGCTGCTGCACACCACCTACCAGAACGCCCGCGGTTCGAGCCTGATCCAGGGTGTGCTGGTGAAGGACGGCTACGACCCCTTCGCGCTGTGGGGCGACCCGATCCTGAACGCCGACGTCTGGGCCGCGCACAACCCGTACATGCTGGCGGACAGGCTCGTCGGCATCCCGCTCTACGTCGCCTGCGGGAACGGCCAGCCGGGCGCACTCGACCCGCCGGGAGCGCCGCCGGACGCGCTCATCGAACCGTTGTGCTGTGAGGAAAGCGCCGCCTTCGCCGACCGCGTCCGCGCGCTGGGCGGCTCGATCACCACCGAACTGTACGGACCGGGCACCCACAACTGGCCGTGGTGGCAGCGCGACCTGCACCACTCCTTCCCGTTGCTGGCCGCCGCCATCGGCGCCGCCGACGGCTGAGCGGCGAGCACGGTCCGTGAAGGCCTCCCGCACCGCGGTCAGGGGACGGGAAGGAGGCCTTCACGGACCTCATGCGGCCCGGGTCAGTCTCCCGGGCGGCAGTGCTCGATCGCGCCGGCCAGGATGAGGCTGGCGCGATCGATGTCTTCGGCGGTCACGGTGAGCGGCGGCATGAGCCGGACGACACCGTCGTCACGGCCGCCGAGCTCGATGATCAGCCCGTTCCGCAGCGCGTGCGCCTGGACGGCACGGGCGTACGTGCTCGCGGGCGTGCCGTCGCCCGGATCCGCCAGCTCGATGCCCCACATCAGCCCGAGCCCGCGTATTTCGCGGACCCACGGGTTGTTGCGCAGCATCGTGAGCCGGTCGGACAGCTGCGCGCCCCGCCGCCGGACGTTGCCGAGGACGTCGTCGCGCCGCACGATGCGGACGGCGGCGGCGCCCGCGGCGAACGCGGCCTGGTTGCCGCGGAAGGTGCCGGAGTGCGCGCCGGGTGCCCAGGTGTCGAGCCGCTCGTCGTAGAAGATCACCGCCACCGGCAGGCCCATGCCGCTCAACGCCTTCGAGGCCACGATGACGTCCGGTTCGATGTCGAAGTGCTCGAACGCGAACCACCGCCCCGTCCGGCCGCAGCCGGTCTGCACCTCGTCGACCACGAGCGGGATGTCCAGTTTCCTGGTCAGTGCGCGGACCCGGCGGACGAACTCGCGGCGGGCCGGGACGATCCCGCCTTCGCCCTGCACCATCTCCAGCACCACCGCGGCGGGCAGCGGCAGCCCGCCGTTGACGTCCTGCAGCGCGCGTTCGAGGTAGGCGACGCAGTTGGTCTCGCAGGTGTTGGGCGAGAGTCCCAGCGGGCACCGGGCGCAGTAGGAGTACGGGAAGAAGTGCACCCCCGGCATCCCGTTCGCGATCGGCCGCTTCTGCGAGACCAGTCCGGTCAGTGCCATCGCGGCATGGCTCGAACCGTGGAACCCGCCCTGGAACGAAACGATGTCACCCCGTCCGGTCGCGGTCTTGCACAGCTTGAGCGCGGCGTCCACCGCGTTCGCCCCGGTCGGCCCGCAGAAGTGCAGCTTCATCCGCTCGCGCATCCCGGCGGGCAGCATGGACAGCTGGGCGTCGATGAACTCGCGCTTGGCCGGGGTCGGGAAGTCCAGGCCGTGCGTGAGCACGCCCAGCTGCGCGGTGGCCGCGCGGACGAGTTCCGGATGGTTGTGGCCGAGCGAAAGCACCCCGGCGCCGGACAGGAAGTCGAGGAACACGTTCCCGTCCATGTCGCGCACGTGGCTCCCGACGGCCTCCGCGATCGCGATGGGCAGGTTCCTCGGATACGCCCTGGCGTTGGACTCCCAGCGCCGCTGGTGCTCGAGGTACTCCGCGGACCGCGGGCCGGGCAGGTCACCCGCGACGTGCGGGACGAGTTCGGGGGGCCGGGTGTGGACCTGGGTCATCGCGGACTCCTCACGAGTGCGGCGGTCTCGGTTTCGGTGGCCAGTTCGGTGGCCGGGTTGCCTCGCCAGCGGGATCCGGGCGGCGGTTCGGCGCCCTTCATCAGGAAGGCGTCGGCGTCGATCACCGTGCCGTCCCCCATGGACACTCCATAGTGGACGAACGCGCCGGTGCCGACGGTGCAGCCGGCGCCGAGCACGATGTGATCGGACTTGAACGTGCCGTCCTCCAGGGAGTGGCACTGGATGACGCTGCCCGCGTTGAGCGAGCAGTCGTCGCCGATGGTGAGCAGGGACTTCTCCGGGATGGCGCAGCCGTCGTCGAAGACCCGGCGGCCGATCCGGACGCCGAGCAGGCGCCAGAGCGGGTTCTTGAACGGTGTGCCGTTGAACAGTGCGAGATAGCGGCCCGCGCTGAGCTTCCAGAACCGCTCGTGCCGCCAGAACCGCCGGTCGTAGATCGAGCAGAACCGGGGCCGCAGCGCCCGGAAGCCGTTCGACGCTCGCTCGGCCAGCACCAGGAAGGACACCGAGAAGAAGAGCGTCAGCACGATCTCCGCGCCGGTGGCGAGCGCGCCGATCCTGCCGTGGAGGCTCCCGGTCCCCACGCCGATCAGGACGACACCGAGGAAGTGCAGCCACTGGACCAGCAGGTAGCACAGCAGCGTGACGGTGTTGTGCCGGAGTTTCGCCGCCAGACCGCGGCGCAGCGCGTCCCCGGTCTTGAGGTGGTCGAAGTCGCTGTCCCGGCTGACCGACCGCGGGATCTCGAAGGCGGGGGAGCCGAGCAGGCCGACGTTCTTCCGCACCGGCCCGTCCAGCGGCACCAGTACCTTGGTCGCCAGCAGGCAGTTCTCGCCGACCCGCGAGTCCGGCGGGTAGACGATGTTGTTGCCGAGGAAGGCGTTCGGTGCCACGGCGGTCCGGCGCAGGCGGAACGACGAACCGGAGAAGTCCGCGTTCATCAGGGAAAGCCCGTCCGAGACCATCGTCCCGGTGCCCACCGTGGACAGGAACGGCGTCTCGTGCTTGACCTCGACGCCGAAGTTCGACCCTGTCTGTTCCACTTCGGACAGGTCGTAGCCCAGCGCGCGCAGGTAGTGCACGATGTAGCTGCTGTCCCCGAACAGGTAGGTGAGCGTGCGCACGTTGGTCAGCCGGGCGATCGTCCGCTGGAACGAGTAGCGCAGCCCGTAGAGCGGATAGACCCGGTCCGGTTTCAGGAACAGGGTGAGCAGCCGGGGCACGGTCAGCACCAGTACGAGGCTGGCGAGCAGCCCGCCGAAGTACAGCACCGCGGAACCGGCGAGCTGCCTGCTCCAGAACGCCCAGCTGCCGAAGTCCGGCCTGCCTGCGGGATAGACGACCTTGACCACCAGGTCGGTACCGGCCAGCAGCAGCGGGATCGTGAACAGCAGCACCGTCAGCAGCTGGCCGGTGCAGAACAGGAAGCGCCGGAACGCGCCGGTCCGCCCGGTGGCCAGTGCCCGGTAGTCCACTGTGGAGGGCTGGGCCGGGGAACCGTGCCACGACTCGCCGTCGGGGACGGCGCGGCCGGAGTGCAGCGAGGACGCGTGACCCAGCTGGGCGTTGTCGCCGATCACGGTGTCGATGTCGAGGACAGAGTGCTCCCCGACGAACGCGTCGTCGCCGATGCTCACCCGGCCCGTCCTGATCCGGCCGCCCTCGACGCGGTAGCCGGTGAAGAAGGTGTCCTTCCGGATCACCGCCCCCGCGCCGACCGTCAGCAGATCGGTGCACACCGGCGGATTGTGCGAAAGGATCACCGCGCCCTTGCCGATCTTCGCGCCGAGCGCCCGCAGGTAGAACGAGTACAGCGGCGATCCGGCGAACATCACGAGCGGGTTGAACCGGGTCAGCGTCTTCACCGTCCAGAAGCGCAGGTACCCCGGACCCCATACGGTGATCTCACCGGGTTTCCAGCGGCCGACGAGCAGCCATTTCGCCAGGATCGGCACCGTGACCATGAACGCGAACCCGGCCAGCCCGAACCCGACGATGCGCAGGTAGATCGCCACCGGCCCCGGCGCGTCGGTGACCCAGTCGAACCCCCGTTCCAGGACGACCCCGGCCGCCGCGGCGTACGCGAGGAACACCAGGAACTGGAAGAGTCCACAGAGGACGTAGCGGACGGTGCCTGCCCGGTACGGCTCGGCGGTGGCCGTCGCCTGGACGGCCGGGGTGACCGGCGGGGCCGCGGGCAGGGCCTCGGCGAGCTCCCGGACCGTGGGATGCAGGTAGACGTCCTTCATCGACGGCGGCGCGAGGCCGTCGATGTCCCGCACCCGGGTGCAGAACTTCGCCAGCAGCAGTGAGTTCGCGCTGTAGTCGTCGAAGAAGTGACCGGTGACCGAAACCTCGTCCAGCCGCAGTACCTCCGCGAGTGCCTGTGCCAGCTGCCGTTCGGTCTCCGTGGCGGGTGCCACGTGGTCGTCCGGCGCCGCGACGGTCCGCCTCCCGGTGGGGGCGGGGAGGTTCTTGCGGTCGGCCTTGTCGCTCGGCGTCATCGGGATGAGGTCGAGCTGTTCGAAGTACGCGGGCACCATGTAGGCGGGCAGCCGCTCCCGCAGCAGCCGCCGGATCTCCTCGGTGTCCACAGTGGACGTGTCGCGGCGGAGGCTGTAGTACGCGACCAGCTCCATCGTGCCCGGTTCCGGCTCGTAGGTGTCCACCACCGCCTGCGCGATGCCGGGCACCCGCAGGAGCACCGACTCGATCTCGGTGAGTTCGATGCGGTAGCCCCGGATCTTCACCTGGGTGTCGGTCCGGCCGTGGTACTCGATCTCGCCGTCGGCGGTGATCCGGCCCAGATCGCCGGTGCGGTAGATCCGGCCCGACGGGTTCCGTTCGATCCCGAGGAAGTCCGGGACGAACGCCCGCTCGGTCAGATCGGGCCGGTTGAGATAGCCGGTGGCCAGCCCGATCCCCGCGATCCCGATCTCGCCCAGCTCACCGGCGGCCAGCGCGCGCGGCTCGTCGGGGTCGAGGATGACCACGGAATAGGTGGGCAGCGGCACGCCGATCGTCACCGGCTGATCGGGCCGGACCACCGCCCAGGTCGCGGTGACGGTCGCCTCGGTCGGGCCGTACACGTTGAGGAAGCGGCGGCCGGGCCGGTGCCAGCGGGCGATGAGATCCTCCGGGCACGCTTCCCCGGAGACCAGCAGGAAACGCAGTCCCGGCAGATCCTCGTCGAGCGTGGCCAGCAGCGTCGGCACACAGCACATCGCGGTGATCTCGTTGTCCCGCAGGAACTCGTGCAGGTCGTAGCCGATGAGCCCGGCGCCGCCGGGTTTCGGCACCAGTGTCGCGCCGGACAGCAGGGGCACCCAGATCTCCTCGACCGAGAAGTCGAAGGCGATCGTCATGCCCTGGTACATCCGGTCCCCGGACTCGATGCCGTAGACCTCCGACGCCACGCGCACGAAGTTGCAGATGCTGCCGTGGTCGATCGGCACGCCCTTGGGTCGTCCGGTCGACCCCGAGGTGTAGATGATGTAACAGAGTTCGTCCGCGGGCTCGCCCTTTTCCGCCCTGCTCAGGCGTCCGCCCGGCCTGACGGCGAGTTGCGGCTCGTCCTCGTCGACGCAGACCAGGTCGACGCTCCCGCGTTCGAACCGGTCCCGCAGCGCCGACAGCGTCAGCACCATCCGCACGCCGGCGTCCCGCGCGATGTAGGCCAGGCGGTCGTCCGGGAAGGCCGTGTCGAGCGGGACGTAGGCGGCGTTGATCTTGAGCACCGCCAGCATCGCTATATAGGTCTGCACCGGCTGGTCGAACAGCAGCCCGATCCGGTCGCCGGCCAGTACCCCTTGGGCGAGCAGGTGACGGCCGAGCCGGTTGGCCCGCTCGTCGAGTTCGGCGAAGGTGAGCCGGACGTCGCCCGCGTCCACCGCCATCGCGGTGGGCAGCCGATCGCACCGTTGCTCGAACAACTGCTCCAGGCGTTCTCCGCTGTGCCAGCGGATTTCCTGGTCGAAACCGCCGCAGGTCAGCACCCGGCCCTCGTCGGCGAGCAGGCCGACGGGTGCTTCGCGCGGGCTCACCGACGGGCCTCTGCGGGCAGGTTCAGGCCGAATGCCTCGTGCAGGGCCCGGACGGCGGTGTCGAGCCGGTCGGCGGGCAGGACCGCGGTGAGCCGGGACGGCGAGGTGGCCAGGGTCGGCACGGTGACGCCGAGTTCCCCCACGACGCGCAGCAGCGCGGAAAGATGGCCGGGGTCGTCGAGAAGACCGGTGCCCACCACGGACACCGCGCCCAGGTCTTCGTCGATTTCCCAGAGTGCCCCCAGTTCTTCGGCGAGTTCGCGGACGGGCCCGGCCAGCGGCGCGGAACCGCGCACGGTGAACCAGAGAACGTCCGGATCGGGCCAGGTGAGTGTGTCCGGTCTCAATCCGCTGGCGGCCAGTCTGGCCAGCACGCGGGCGGTCCCGCCCGCCAGCAGCCCCGGGCCCATGAGCCGCACCTGCCGGACGTCGCGCTCGTGCGCGACGCCGATCACCTCGGGACCGCCTTCGAGCGGTTCCGCCGCTTCGACCGTGGTACCGGGCCCCGGGCGCGAGGAATGCAGTACCCGCACCGAAACCCCGTGCCGCTCCGCCAGTTCCACCGACCGCGGATGCAGGACGCGGGCGCCGTGGTGGGCCAGTTCGGTCATGACGTCGTAGGCGATCGTCGGCACCGGCTGGGTTTCCGGCACGATCCGCGGGTCGGCGGTCCGCACGCCCTGCACGTCGGTGCAGATGTCGCAGGCGGGGCTGCCCAGCGCGGCCGCCAGCGCGACGGCGGTGGTGTCCGAGCCGCCCCGGCCCAGCGTGAGCAGCTCGCCGGTGACGTCACGGCCCTGGAACCCGGCGACCACGACGACCTGCTCGTCCCGCATGCGCTCGACGATCCTGGTCGGATCGATCCGCACGATCGTGCCCGACCCCGGTTCGCCGCCGACGACGATCCCGGCCTGATCCCCGGACAGGGAAACGGCTTTCACCCCGCGTCGGGTGAGCGCCAGCGCCAGCGCCGCGGCCGAAAGCTGTTCCCCGGTCGCCATCATCTGGTCGAGTTCACGGGGATCGGGCTGGTCGGCGAACTGCCCGGCGAGCGCCACCAGTTCGTCGGTGGTGTTCCCCATCGCGGAGACGACCACCACGACGTGCTTGCCGGTCCGGACCAGTTCGGCCACTTCCTGCGCGACCCCGTGCACGAGCTCGGGCGTCGCCAGCGACGAGCCGCCGTACTTGCGCACGACGATCCCCTCGGCAGGCCCGTCCAGCCCGCTCGGCGGCGTGCCTTCCCACGGCCGGCGTTCCGGTACGTCAAAGTAATTCCTCATCCCTCGCACCTTTTTCGTGTAATGAGCGAAACAACTTCCGCCCGAAAGGGCAGGCGGCAGTGAAATAGGCAGGTGTTACTGCAGGCCGCGCGCGCGGGTGCCGGGCTGACGCGCGGTGTGAAAGGACCCGCCGACCGGACCAGGTCAGCAGGTGGTACGGCGACGTGTGCTATTGCCCCATGGCCGTACTCGGCGGCGTTTCAGAGCCGGTGTGGATTTTCCCCCTGATGCCAGGCTATCTGGATACCCCGTGTACAGATGCGCGGCATGCGACCGAGGTCGCAGCGATTGAGCACGGTTTTCAACTCCTCGAAGCGGCGGCGCGGAGTCTTACCGAACGAGTGTCGAAGTTAGTGCATGGATCTTCCGGGAGGTACCCCCGTCCGTGTTGTGAGAATTACAGCCGTCGTTAGGTCGGGAGCGGTAACCAGCCCGTGCAATTACCGCAGTCATGTGCAGTAGGAGTTCTTCGGCGATTCGCCGCGTTAATTCTGCTCTTTCCGCCGGGAAGTGGAGATGAATGGGGCGAGCGGGCGAACGTCCACTGGTGCGCACGACGGAACATCCCCGCGTTCCCGGTAAGTCCACAGTGGACTTTCCGGGTTGTCGGTGAGGTGGTTTAGTCCTGTGGCGCACCTGCGGCGATGTCCGGCCGTCCCGCCCGCCGGGCGCGTGCGGGCATGCGGTAGATGTGGGTGATGGAAATCTGGATCAACCCCGCGTGCTCCAAATGCGCGTCGGCGCTGTCGCTGCTCGACGAAGCGGGCGCGACCTACACCGTGCGCCGTTATCTGGAGGAGCCGCCCACCTCGGCGGAACTCGGTGCGGTGCTCGAGCGTCTCGGCCTCGAACCGTGGGACGTGGCGCGGCTGGGCGAAGAAGTGGCCGGCGAACTGGGCCTGGCCTCGTGGGAGCGCACGGCGGGCACCCGCGGCCGCTGGATCGACGCGCTGGTGGCGCATCCGATCCTGATCCAGCGGCCGATCATCACGGCCGACGACGGGACGGCCGTCGTCGGCCGGTCGGCGGAGGCTGTCCGGTCGGTGCTGCCCTAGCGGTCGTCGCCCACCGGGCGGCGCCTCAGCGTTTGAAGCTGAGCGCGCAGAGGCCGCAGGACTCGGCGGGGTTGCTGGTCAACGCCTCGCTCGCGGCGGACGGCAGCTCGTCGAGATGCCATTCCGGCAGCCATACGACGCCGGGCTCGACCAGGTCGAATCCGTCGAAGAAGCGGCTGAACTCGGCGCGGGTGCGCGAGTGCACGGCGTTGCCCGACCGGTTGTACTGCTCACGCAGCTCGGCCCGCTTGGCGGCGTCGGCCTGCGGCGTGCCGTCCTCGGTGCCGTGTGACGAGAGCAGGTAGGAGCCGGGCGGGAGCGCGTCGCGATACCGGGCGACGAGGTCGTGCGGGCGGTCCTCGGGGCCGATGAAGTGCAGTACGGCGACGAGGATGAGCCCGATCGGCTTGGCCGGGTCGAGCACGCCGGTGTCCAGCGCGCGTTCCCAGACCTCCTCGACTTCACGCAGGTCGCCCTGGACGACGGCGTGTCTTTCCGGGTCGCCGTGCCGCTCCAGCAGCACCCTCGCGTGCGCCACGGCGACCGGCTCGATGTCGACGTACACGCAGCGGCTGCGCGGGTTCACCCGGTCCGCGATCTCGTGCACGTTGCCCACCGTCGGGACCCCGGAGCCCAGGTCGAGGAACTGGTCGACGCCGTTGCGTGCCAGGTAGTGCACGCCCCGGCCGAGGAACTCGCGGTTCGTCCTGGCGAGGATGGGGGCGAGCGGGAAGGTCTCCACCGCCTTGGCCCCGAACTCGCGGTCGATGGCCCAGTTCGCGGTGCCGCCGAGGAGCCAGTCGTAGATGCGGGCGGCGTTCGGCTTGTCGAGGTCGACCCCGTCCGGTATGGGCTGTGTGTCACGCATGGCGGTCATCCTTCCGCTACGGGCCGTCGCGGGGAAGCACTCCCGGTGTGTTTCGCCCGGAAGGTTCCCTCGCGCCGGGCCGGGCGCGTGCCCCGGGTATTCCCGTCCGGCGCCCGGTTTCCGGCGGGGGATCCGGTAGCCGGTGATTTCCGCACCGTTTCCGTGGGCGGGACGGGTGCTTTCGCTGTTCGTATCCGGCCGGTAGCGCTGCGTGGAAACAAGAACCCTTCGCCGTAGGCGGTGCTATCGGGCCGGAAAGGTGGAGTTGTCCGGTTTGCGACATCACAATGTCGGGTGCCCGCCGTGCGGATGGCACTGTCCGGCGGTGTGTTCGGATCGGTGAATTGCCCGAATGTTCCCTTGGGTTTTTCGCGTTAGCCGGTCGTGCCCAGCGGAGCCGTGGGAAAATTACCGTCGCGAAATCGCGCGTATGTTCCCGGTTCGTCTTTTTATGGCCGTCCGTTCTGTTCGTGGGTGATCGGATCCCGATGTCCGAAGCCGGTGTGTGATGAACAATCCCCGGCACCCCGCCCCGGCGGGTGCCGGTATGCCGTCGGCTAGGGTCCCCGCGCATGTCCCCGAGTCCCCCTGCCCCGGTACTCGCGCGGCCGGAACCGCTCGTGCCGGCACCGCACCGCCGGTTCGGCCTGTTCGCCTCCGCCGCGCTGGGCGCGTTCGCGCTCGCCGCCCTGCTGCTCGTGGTCCTGCACGTGGACCGGTACTGGGGGCCGATCGACCCGGTGACCGCGATGTTGTCGGACTACGCGCTGTGCCCAGGGTGGTGGCTGTGGGACGGCTCGCTGATCCTGACCAGCGCGGGCTCGGCCGCGGCGCTGGTGGCGTTGTATCGCGGCCGGGTGCTGCGCGGCCCGTTCGCGGTGTCGGTGATGCTCGTGTGGTGCCTGAGCGTGCTGGTGGTGGCCGCGTTCAGCAAGGACCCGCAGGGCGGCGCGGTCACCCCGGCCGGGAAGGCCCATCTCTACGCCACCGCGGTGAGCTGCGTGAGCCTGCCCGTGGTCGGCTGGCTGCTCGGCAGGCGGCACCGGGCCTGGCTCCCGTGGAGCCGCTTCGCGAGGTGGTCCCGGTGGCTCTCGCTCGCGTCCCTCCCGTTCTATCTGCCCTTCATCGTCCCGTTCGCGGTGAACGTCGTGCTCGGCGGTCATCTCCCGACCGTCGCCACCGGGCTCGTCGAACGGCTGATGGCGGTGCTGGAGCTGGCCTTGCTGGTCGTCCTGGTCCGGTGGGGCCCGCCCCCCCGCCGCCGGGGAGGGCCCCCCGCTCGCCGCGGCCCCCGCGCTACCGCCCCCCCCCACCGCGGGAGTACGCTTGTGGTAGAACGCACAGA
>NZ_JBHYIQ010000017.1:372-47858 GCF_042739895.1 Amycolatopsis sp. NPDC059021 | reverse complement strand
CGACCCCCGCGCGGGTGTGGGGCGGGGGGGGGGGGGGTTTTTGTCGTTGGGCCGGGGCGGGCGGCGCCCCCCCGCCCGCCCCGCCCCCCGCCCCCGGCGTACTGAGTGACCCGGTCACAGCCGGGCCTCGCGCGGATGTCGAGTCCGTTGTGGACAGTGACCTAAGTCCCCGGCGCCAGGGTCCAACGCACGCAGCGCGGCCACCGGGCCGCGGTCTACCGTCGGCGGATTGGGCGGTCGCGGACGGTGTCCAGGCCGGGCGCGCCTGCCCGGGACGGAGACGGAGATGACCCTGCTTTCCACCGTGCGAAGCCGCCGGATGCTGCGTGCCCACCTGCAGGCCCTCGACGCCGTCCCGGCCGCCGCGGTCCGGCTCCGCGCGGCGCTGGGGCTGGTGCCCGCCGGCCGCGGCACGATCTCCTTCGTGCCGCGGGACGCCGCCGAGCGGACCCAGGCCGAGATCATCGCGGCGACCGCGGGGGACGCCTTCCTCCACAACGTGGTCACCCAGGACGTCCGTGGCCGCAGCACGGTGCGGTGCTGGCGCCGGGACGGCGACCTCGCGCGCCTGCTCGCCGATCTCGTGGACATCACGGAACGGCTGGCGCTGGCCGGGTTCGGCGCTGCGCTGCGGTGTGTCTCGGTCGAGTTCACCGAGGACGGCGAACGGCGGGCGCGCAAACTCGTCCTGACGTACTTCTTCGGCCGCGGTGCCTTCGCGGTGTCCGCGTACGACGGCCGCGCCGTCGCCGAGTACACAATGGAGCGTCGTGCGAGGGAGGCGGTGCGCGGCGTGGTGCGCGTCGAGGCGCTGATTCCCCGGCAGGAACGGGCCTGAGGCCCAGGTCGCGGTGACGCCGCGCCGCCGGACACCGTGACCCCGGACTGATGCATCCGCATCACCGGGCCGGGGCCATGTGGCGCCCGCCCCCTGGGCCGTTCGACTCTGCGCGCCGCACCGGTCCGGCCGCGAAGCTGAGGGGAAACCGAGTTCCGGGCGGGACACCGGCGGTACGGGCCGGCGGACGCCCTCGAGGAGTGGACGATGTCGGATGCGGGAGAAACCCGGCGGGCGGGGCGGGCGACGCTCGTGGAGTCCGTTGTGGACGGAGCGGTCGTGGTGGGCGTGGACGGTTCCGCGGCGGCCGGGCACGCCCTGCGCTGGGCGGCGGAAGAGGCACTGCGGCGCGGCACGCGGCTGGTCCTGCGGCACGCGATGACGCTGCCGGAGCCCGGCGGCTCGCTGACGCTGCCGCCCGAGTGGTACGCGGGGAAGCGGGCGTCGTCGTCCTCACTGCTCGAATCGGCGGCGTCGATCGCGGCCGAATTCGCGCCGGGGGTCCCGGTGTTCGCCCAGTCGATGGACGCCGACCCGCTGACCGCGCTGCTCGCGGGCACGGCGGGCGCGGCGCTGATCGTGGTCGGGCCACCGGAACACGGCCGTCTGCTCGGCTGGTTCTACGGGGCACCGGTGGCGGATCTGCTCGCCAAGGTGCGGTGCCCGGTGGCGGTCGTCCGCGGACGCGTGCGGCCGGACGGCCCGGTCGTGCTCGGCGTGGACGGCAGCCCGGCGGGCGAGACGGCCATCGACGCCGCGTTCACGGCGGCGTCGCTGGCCGGAGCGGAACTGCTCGCGGTGCACGCGTGCCATGATCGCGAAACCATGCTGACCGGCGGTGGCCGCTTCGCGCAGCGAAAGGGCTGGCGGCTGCTCGGGGAGCGGCTGCGGCCCCGTGCCGAGCGGCATCCGGTCGTCGCGGTCGAGCGGATGGTGGTCGCCGAACGGCCGCGGCACTGCCTCGTGACGCTGAGCCACCAGGCGCGGCTGATCGTGGTCGGCAGCCGGGGGCGGGGTGGGCTGTCCGGGCTGGCGCTCGGCTCCACCGGACGGACGCTGTCCCACCACGCGGGGTGCCCGGTCCTCATCACGCCCCCGGGTGGCGGTTTACCCGGTGTGCGCTCCCGCTTACCCTGAGAGAGGGAACCGCTCAGGACCTCCCGGTGCGATCCACCGGGGAGCCCCCAGACCTCGGGACCGGCGCGGGCCCAAGTCGGAACATCCGAGGAACAGGGAGGCCACCGATGCGTACCTGGCACACCATCCTGACCGGCTGGCACACGAGCAGCTATTCGCACTTCGAGGAGAACGCCTGCGTCGACGTCGGCACCGGGGACGGACTGGTCGGGGTCCGCGACAGCAAGCAGGCCGCGTTGCCCGGCCACGTCCGTCCCGTGCTGGTCTTCGGCGCGCCCTCCTTCGGCGCGTTCCTGGCGCACCTCAAGGCCCGACGGCCGTAGCGATGGCTCCTGGGCCTGAACGTTCGGTGCCGGACGTTCAGACCCGGACCAGCACCTGGTCGAGGGATTTGCGCTGCAGGTCGGGCACCACGCAGTCCTCGGCGGGATAGCCGACCGGGATCACCGCGAAGGCCTTCTCGTTGCGGGGCCTGCCGAGGACCTCGGCGAGGAACCGCATCGGCGACGGCGTGTGGGTCAGCGCGGAGAGCCCGGCCACCTGCAGCGCGGTGAGCAGCATCCCGACCGCGATACCGACCGACTCGTCGACGTAGTAGTGCTTGTGCGTGCGGCCGTCGTCCATCAGGTGATACCGCTGCTGGAACACCACGATCAGGTAAGGCGCTTCGGTGAGGTGGGGTTTGATCGCGTCCGTGCCCAGCGGGCGCAAAGCGGACAGCCACTCCTCGCCGAGCCTGCCGTCGTAGGAGACCTGCTCCTCCGCCTCGGCCTCGTCCCGGATCCGCTGCCGGACGTCCGGGTCGGTGACCAGGACGAACGTCCACGGCTGCTGGTGCGCGCCGCTCGGCGCGGTCGAGGCCGTCGCGATCGCGTCCAGCACGACCTGCTCGGGCACCGGGTCGGGGGAGAACATCCGGACGGTCCGCCGCTGCTCCATCCGCTGCCGCAGCTCGGCCGCCTTGGCGACCGATTCGCCCGCCGGCATCCTCGGCGGCCGGTAGGGGACCGGCTGGTAGGGCTCGCCGTAGTTGGGCATCCACCGCTGTGAGGTCGTCATGGCGACGATTCTGGCAACGGACGGCCGTCGCGGTAAGGAAATGCGCCCGTTTGCCGGAACGATGTGTCCGGATAGCGAACAGTCTCGGCTCTCGTTCCGGGTTCGAGCGCCCCAATGTGGCATGAGGGTACTTCTTCGGGGGCCATGGAGTCGATCATGCTCCGTTGCTGGTCAGAGGTCCGAAACCGGATCTTGAAACGAGCACCGACGTGAGTGTGGGCATGGACTTCGCCCACAGAGCTTGATCGGCTCCGTTTCCCCGGGTTACCGTCGGCCCTTCGCAGGGATCGCCGCGCGTGCGCGATGCGAAGGGCCGATCCCCGATGGCAGCGAAGACGCGGAAACCTAGGCGTGGCCTGGGCTACAGCATTGAGGAGATCCACCGGAAGTCCGGCACCAAGTACCGGGCCTACGTCTGGAACGCCGTTGCGAAGAAGAAGGAGTGGGCGCGCAACGCCGACGGTGGGACCATCTTCGACTTCTACGAGCAGGCGGAGGCCGCCGCGAAGCTCGTGCTCGAACGGGTCGACGACACCTACACCGAGGCAGGCATCCCGGTCCAGCGTCAGAAGCGCCGGTTCACGTTCAAGGAGTACGGCGATGCGTGGTGGCCGGACCAGGGCGGCACGGAGAACACGCGGCAGCAGCGGAAGTGGTGCCTGAACGCGCTTAACCACAAGTTCGGGCACCGCTGGATCGACGAGATCACCGAAGCCGAGTTCCGGGCCTGGGATGCCGCGGAGGAGAAGCGGGGCATCGCGACCTCCACGCGCCAGCAACGGTTCTGGGTGCTGCGGGCGATGATGAAACAGGCCCACAAAGACGGGGCCAGGGCCGATAACCCTGCTGCGGATCTCTGGGTGAAGGCGTTCCGAAAGAAGCCGATCAGATACTTCGGAGAGCAGGTTCTCTACGAGGTGGTGGCGTGGCTGCCGATGTGGTTCTGGCCCGCCGCGATCCTGAGCTACTACTGCGGGTTGAGGGCGGCTGAGATCTCCGGCCTCCGCTGGGAACGGCTCGATCTCGACGGCATCGATCCCCATGTGCTCGTGTCCGACGTCTTGGACCCCGGTCGGGTCTTGCGTACGTTCCCGAAGGGCAAGAAGGCGAAGAAGGTCGCCTTGCCGCCCGTCGTGGTGGCCGCGCTGAAGGTGCTTCGAGCCTGGCGGAGGGCAAACGGGTTCGAGGAGCGGCCCGAGGACTTCGTCTTCCGGAACACCCGGAACAAGCCGCTCACTACGGACTACCCGAACAGGCTGCTGAAGAAGGCATGGCTGGCGTCCGGCTTGCCGGGAACGCGCCCGGTGTGGCACCACCTCCGGCACAACGTCGGCAACAACCTCGCCGAGGCGGACGCCCCGGCTCACGTGATCAAGGCGGTGTTGCGGCACGAGAGCCTGTCGACGTCGCAGGAGTACATCGACGAGGTCGACACGAGGCGCCAGCGGGCATGGATGGCACGGTCGCAGGAGATCGCACAACGGCAGAGTGCCGAGGTCATCGAGCTGCGTCGTGAGCCGATCGAGGCTGGGGTCGGCTCCATGGCCAGTTAGCAGACTGCGGGGGCTGGCGAGGTCGCGCCAGCCCCCGCGATCATGCCTCGTCTGTGATGGCCTCCAGCTCGTTGAGAAGCTGGATCATGCCCTCGGTGGGGGGTTGCCCTTCCCGCCAGCGGACGAGCATGTGTCCTTCGCGGTCGGCCACTTCGAGCGGGTGTTCCTGGTCCTTCGGCCCGAGTTCCCATTCTTTCCTGGGCACTCAGCCCCCTCCCTTCGCCCCGCAGCCAGGTGACGCCCCCCGCAGGCCAGACGGGCGCGGTCGCTAGCGCATTCGTCCTATCGTTGGTCCTTTTCGGATCTTCATGATTACACGGCCAGGGGCTTGACGTAGCGTCACAAGGATTCGGCCAGCGCGTGCATCACCGCAATGGCGGCACGCCGGTCACGCTTCGAGAGACTTCGGTAGACGCTGAGTAGTTCCTGCTCATCCTTGGAGCTTCCGGTCTCAAGGTCGATGCCCTGATCCTTGGCGAACGCGAGAACGACGTCGTTGAGCGGGACGTTCAGCATGCGCGCGACCATCTGCAACTTCTCCCAGGTCGGCAACCCGGGACTCTCCCGCCGGAAGAGGTAGTTCAGCTGATTCAGCGGGATGCCGTTCTCCTCGGCAAGCTGCTCCCGGGTTTTGCCGGGCGCAGCCCGCGCGAAGAGCTCTTCGAGGTGCCGGTGGTCAGCGGGCATCCATGTGTCCTTCTCGTTGCGCATGGTGGTCACAGCGATGATCCAGGGGGTCTCGACTCTACGGCCCTAGGCCAACAGGGTGGCGGTGTAGCGCGCTACAGGCTCATCAAGGCCACTGTTCGCCACTCAAACGGAGTAGCGCTGTCTCAGGTTGGTCGCACGACGCTGTCACGCTATCTCAATTTCGCGAGAAAAGTTGACTATTTCGCAAGTGCAGTGGCACGGTCGACTTAGCTTCGATCAACGCGCACACACCCCGCTCACTCAGCGCACGCGCGGCTTACCTGCACTTCTAGCGTTGGTCGAGGCTGCGAAGACGAAAGGAGGGAGACCGTCGGTGATCATCCTGGATGGCGAAAAAGTGTACACGCTTGACGAAGTTTTACACCTGCTCAAGATCACCCGGCCAACCTTCTACCGCTACCGCAAGCGAGGCTGGATCGCCACTCTCAAGCACGGCGGCCGTACCCACGTGAAGGAAAGCTGGATCCGGGACTACTGGACGCGTCGGGCCGAGGAAGGCGCGAAGGACCGCGCCAAGGCCGAGCGTGCTGCACGAGCACGCAAGAGCGCATGAACCGGATCCTCCGCGAGCGCGGGTCGGCGTCCTCCCTCCCTAGCGACGCCGACCCGCTTGATCATCGAAGGCGGACGATGGGAACTCGAATAATGCTTGGCCTGCCTGCCGGGAAACACGCCCGGCTCCACATCGGACACCGGATGCTGCGTGCAACCACGGAGCTGTGGGCGGCGGGGCGCTTCGTCCGTCCAGTCGTCGCGTTGGCTGTGTGCGGAGCGTGCGCGCTGTTCGTGATGGGCATGCTGGTGGGGGTCTCGCTGTGAACGAAGCTGAGAAGGACGCGGCCGTGGACGGCGTCGAGTCGTCGGAGAGCAAGCCACCGAATCCGGTGACCGAGGAGGTCATCGTGCCGCTGGCAGGGCGTTTCAACCGCGAGCCGGATACCCCCGTCTTCAACGCGACGATGGACGCGCTGGCCGACCAGCTGCCTGCCCTCGCCGAGGAGATCGAGACCCCCGACAGCAGCGACGGTGAGCAGGACTGAGCACCACCCGCAACCGAACCCACGAGTGCCCCGGCGGATGCGGACGGCAGGTCCGGCACCAGTTCTTCGCGTGCCGGACTTGTTGGCTACGCCTCCCGGACCCGCTACGCGAGGCCATCACCGCGGCCACACGGCGCATGAGCACCGCGCACTCGGTGGCGATGTACAACGCACACGAGTGGTTCCGCGCGAACCCGCTGCCCGTTCGGCGCGGTGATCAGTGATTGGGGCCGCGCGCGTTCTACCACTTCACTTGCCTGCACCGCGCCCGATCGATCGAGCGCAGCCGCGAGCTGCGGCCGAACCGCCACCCGCTGCTCGGCCACCGGCTGGTCTGGCTCACCGACCTTCCTGAACCTGACCGGTGGGGCCTCGGGCTCACGTCGGCCTGGCTGACCTGCGACCGCACTGCCGTGCGGGTCTCGGTCCAACCGAATGAGGGCATCGTGCGCTGGCCCGCCTGGGCGCTGTGGCACAAGGTGCCGCACGCCTTGGTCGACCTCCTGGAGGAAGGCGCGAGGCCGGAGCACTGGTGGGTCTCCACCGAGCGGCTGCCGGTCAGCGACGTATCCCCGGCGGTCCACCTCGGCCTGCGGAGAACCTCGTGACCGGCGGCTGGCTCGACGTCCCGGTGGCGCTCCCCGCCGACGCGAGCAGAGACGACTGGGAGTTCGTCCGCACCTTCGGTCTCGGCGGATCCGACGTCGCTGCCGCCGCCGGGCTGAACCCGTGGAAGACGCCGTTCCAGCTGTGGTTGGAGAAGACCCGCCGCATCGCCGCGGACTTCGACGAGACCGCTGTCGAGCGGATGCACTGGGGGCAGGTACTCGAACCGGTGCTACTGCGGGAATGGGACGACCGGCATCCCGAGTACATCCTGACCGGCGGCGAGGGCATTTACCACGATCGCGAGCGCGGCTGGATGATCGGCAACGTCGACGGACTGGCCTGGGACTGGTCCGGCGAGCTGGCGGGGATCGTCGAAGCGAAGACCGGCGGGCACCGCGCCGTGGCCGAGTGGGCTGAGGATCAGGTGCCGACCCACTACGTCTGCCAGGTCCAGTGGTACATGGGCCTGCTCGGCGCACCCAGGGCCTTCGTCGTCGCCCTGCTGGACACCCACACCTACCTGGAACGGATCATCACGCGCGACGACGAGCTGATCGCCGACCTCGTGGATGCCACGACGGAGTTCTGGAACTATGTCCGGAGGGACGAGCCACCTCCGGCCGACGCCTCCGACATCACCCGCCGTGCGCTGTCGCGCTGGCCTGGAGTGCCCGGTGATGCAGTGCAGCTGGACCCGTTGTGGCACAAGCATCTTGCGCGTCGTCACGAGCTGAGCGAGCAGATCAAGACTCTGGAGTCCGAGCGGACCGCCATCGACAACCGGCTGCGCGCCGAGATGGGCCAAGCCGAAGAAGCCCTCCTCGACGGGCAGAAGGTCGCCAACCACAAGGCCCCGGCGAAGCCGTCCCGCACGACCGACTTCACCGCCTTCGCCGCCGAGCATCCCGACCTCTACGCCATCTACGTGTCCGAGCGACCTGCGGGTCGCCGGCTGACCTACCCCACGACAGCCAGGAGGGATCAGCAGTAGGCACCGCGAACACCAACGCCAGGGCTGCGCTCGCCCAGCGCAAGACCACTGGCGCGACGGGAGGCAGCGGAGACATCCGGACCTTGATCGAGCGGCAGAAGCCGGAGATCGCTCGCGCTTTGCACGGCACCGCTTTGAATCCGGAGCGGTTCACGCGGGTCGCGTTGACCGTAATCAAGCAGAACAACGACCTGATGCGGTGTCGCCCCGAATCGCTCCTCGGCGCACTCATGACCTCAGCGCAGCTCGGGCTCGAACCCGGCCCGCTCGGCGAGGCGTACTTGGTTCCTTACGGGGACCAGGTGACGTTCATACCCGGCTACCGGGGACTGATCAAGCTCGCCTGGAACTCCGGGCAGTTGCGCAACATCTCCGCCCGCGTCGTGCACGAGGCCGACGAGTTCGACTACTCCTACGGCCTGCACCCGGATCTCGTCCACCGTCCCGCGCGCGGCGACCGCGGGGGCATCACCGATGTCTACGCCGCCGCGACGCTGACCGACGGTGGCGCGGAGTTCGAGGTCTTGGACCTCGGTGCCATCGAAGCCATCCGAGGCCGTTCGCGTGCGAGCAAACGGGGGCCGTGGGTCACCGACTGGGAGGCGATGGCCCGCAAGACGGCCGTTCGCCAGCTCGCCAAGTGGCTGCCGATGGCCACGGTCATGAACCGGGCGATCGCGGCCGAAGGCACGGTCCGCACCGATCTGGACGCCGACGCGCTTGACGATCTCACCGCCGACATGGACGGGGAGGTGATCGACGCCGAGCCCGCCGACGAACCCGGCCAGCTGGAACCACCGCCCGACGAAGCCCCGACCGAGGAGCCAGCCACCCCATGAAGCGCGCAAATGACGCCATCCGGCTGATCACCACCGCCTTGCTTTGCATCAGCGCAGGAATCAGCCTCGCCCAGAACGTCCGGCAGCTCATCCGCGAGGAAGCCGCCGCTGCGCAGGAAGAGGAACGCCCGTGACCGACACCGACAGCAAGACTGAGCAGAAGGCCGAACCGCGCGACTTCGCCGCCTTCCTGATGGAGCACCGCCGGGGCAAGAGCCACGCGGAGCTGTCCGAAGCGCTGCGCGATCTCGTTGTGGCGGTGGAGGAAACCCGTAAGGCCGGGACGCTCACGTACACGCTGAAGATCAAGCCGCAGGAGCGTACGCCCGGCGCGGTCATGGTTGCCGACCAGATCAAGTGCAGCCTGCCGGGGCACGAGCGCAGCGAGAGCATCTTCTTCGCGACCGAGACCGGCGAACTGATCCGCAACGACCCGCGCCAGACCGCGCTGTTCACCGACTAGGAGACCTCGTGTCGAACACCAACGACCAGACCGCCGCCGTGGTCGCTGACATCCAGCGCCGCGCCGACGAGGCCACCCCGCCGCAGCCGTTCGACCTGGCGCCCGAGAAGTCCGTGGTCGTCCGTACGCTGCGCAACGACGAGCGCGTGGATACGACCGACCTTGAGAATTTGCTCGACCAGCCTCGCCGCCCACGCGGTACCGCGCTGCTCACCGATCCGAGCGATTTCGCCGCCTACGTCACCCGGCTGGCTACCGCGTCGACCACCGTCTGGGCCGACCAGGACAGCCTGAAGGTCACCGCCACCTTCAACGACCACGCCAACGGTTTCAGCGCCGGATGGCGCGACCACCGAGCGGTGCTCAAGCTCAAGCACGACGACGACTGGAAGGCGTGGCTCCGGCAGGACGGCTCACTGCTCTCCCAGGAGGACTTCGCCGAACACCTGGAAGACCGCGCACACACCATCGTCAACCCGGACACCGCGACGATGCTGGAGATCGCTCTTACCTTCCAGACCCGGCGCAACGCCTCATTCTCCCGTGGGGCGCGGCTGAACTCCGGCGATGTCCAGCTCGCATGGAGCGAAGAGACCACCGCCAAGGCCGGAGCGAGCGGGCGACTGGAGGTGCCCGCGGAATTCACCATCGCGGTCGCCCCATTCTTCGGCCTGCCCGCGACCGAGGTCACTGCCCGGCTGCGCTGGCGCATCCGCGACGGGCAGCTCGGCATCGGCTACCGGCTCGACCGACCGGATCTCGTCCACCGCAAGGCGTTCGCCGACGTCCGCCAGATGCTCGCCGACTCGCTGGACGCTCCGGTTCTGCTGGGAGCCGCGCCCAGGCTCGAACCCTTCGATCTCTGACCGACCCACCAACGGGGAAAGGCCCGCTGTGCCCCGTATCCGCACGATCAAGCCGAGCTTCTTTCGGTCCGAGGACGTGTCGGCGCTGCCGCTACGAGCGCGCCTAACATGGATCGGCCTGTGGACGCATTGTGACGACGCAGGCCGCACCAAGGACAACGCGAGGCTGATCAAGGGCGACATCTGGCCGCTGGACGACGTGTCCTTGGCCGACATCGAGGAAGACCTGGAGACGCTGGCCGCCCACGAGCGCATTGTGCGCTACCGCGTGGGCGGTCGGCGGTACCTGGAGATCGTCAACTGGAGCGATCACCAGAGCATCCAGAAACCCACTCCCTCGAAGATCCCTCCCGCATCCGAGGGCACTCCACTGCCCGTACCTCCGTCGGGCAGGAGAGCTACCGGAGCCCCACCGGAGAAAACAGCCGGTTATCCACAGTCCGCAGGTAGCGAGCCTCCCCAAGAGCTACGGGAGGACTCCGGTCGCCCTACCACGGGGAAAGGAAAGGAAGGGAAAGGAAAGGAAGGGAGCGCGCGTGCGCGCGAGGCTCCCGCCGAACCCGACCGACGGCCGCCGGACCGCTGCGTCGAACACGAGCACGATCCCGATCCGCCCCGCTGCGGCGTCTGCGCCCGAGCCCGAGAAGCGGCCCAGCGCTGGGACACCCAGCACGCCGCCCGCACCGCGGCCACCCGGACCGCTCGGCAACGAGCCCGCGCCGCCGACCGCGAACGCGCCATCGCGAACTGCGAACTGTGCGACGACCACGGCTACGTCGGCACCAGGGTTTGCCACCACGACCCCGACGCCGAAGCCCGCGCCGCACGCGGCATGGACCAAGTCCGCGCCGCGCTGAAGAACCGCCCGACCACGACAGCCAGGAGTGAGCACCCGTAGCCAGCGCCACCACGTCCCGCAGCCGCGCCGAGATCGGCCGCGCCAACCGGGCCAAGGGCGTCCGCGCCGAACGCGAACTGAGCCGCTACCTTCGTGCCCACGGCTGGCCGGCTGCGGAACGCAAGTCCGACAACGGCTGGCGCAGCGCCGACCGCGCCAGCGCCGACCTCGGCGACATCCGGGGTACCAACCGCCTTGTCTGGCAAGTCAAAGCACGCGGCAACCTGTCCACACTGGACATCAGCCGGATCATCGGCGAGACCACCAAACAGGCCGTTGCCGCCGGAGCTGATTACGGCGTCGTCGTCCAGCGCCGCGACGGGCACCGCGACCCCGGCGCCTGGTGGGCATGGCTGCTCGCCGGAGATCTCGACAGCCTCATCGCCGCCGCGCGGAACGACCCGCCGCTGGCTCCCGACGTCCGGCTGTCCGTGCCCGTGCGACTGGAGCTGGACGACCTACTGCCGCTGCTGCACGCGGCGGGCTACGGGGAGGACACGTGAACCACCGCCTGCCGCCCTCCTCGTCCTGGCCTGAGACCGCGTTCATCGCGGCCTGCCTGCTCGCCGCCGTCCTGCTCGTGGCGTGGTGGGTGATCGCGTGAGCCCGTCCGAACACAGCTGTGTGACCGGCTGCGGCCGACCGACCTACGACATGCTGTGCCGCGCCTGCGTGGCCGAGCTGCTGGCCGCGCTACGCGCACTGGTTCCCGGCGCCGACGGCGAACCCGGCCTGCTCACCGAGCTGGAAATCACCCTGTCCCGCCAGCATGCGGTCGTCCGCGGGACCGGCATCGTCGGCCACTCGGCGAGCACGCCGATGCCGTACCACGAAGCCGCCAGCGAGATGGGGTGGGTGCTGGCGAACACGATCTCGACCTGGGCGCGCGAGGTGCACGAGCGCAACCCGCACCTGCTCCCGCCACCCGGGTCCACCACGGGCGCGGCCAGCTGGCTGACTGGCCTGCCCGGCCTGCTCGCACTGCACCCGGCTGCCGACGAGCTGCACGACGAGATCACTCACGTCGTCGCTCAGGTACGCCGGGTCGTCGACCGCCCGCCGGACCGGGTCTATGCCGGACCGTGCGACGCGCCGGTTGACGGTGAGAGGTGCCCCGACCACCTCTACGCTCGCCCCGGCCAGCGCCGGGTGCAGTGCGGCAGCTGCGGCGCCGAACATGATGTCGACGAGCGGCGGAACTGGATGATTCGCTACGCCGTAGACCTCCGGGTCACCGCCACGGTGGCGCTTGGGTGGGCGCGGTTGCTGCTGGACAAGGCCATCCCGCGCGGCACCTGGGACTCCTGGATCAGCCGAGGCCGGATCGTCCCGCACGGCACCGACGGCCGGGGCCGACCCGTCTTCCGGTTCGGCGACGTCCGGGACCTCGCACTCGCGCACGTGAGTAAGCCACGTCACGCGGCCTTGCGGGCGGGCTGACCTGCATGCAAGATCGAGGTTGTCACTGTCCGGGAGTGTCGCTAGGGGACCCTCCCGGACGTTCTTGCCTCAGCGGTACTGCCCCGCGAGCAAGCTCTCCACCTTCCGAAGCAACGCGGGGATATCGCCGTAGCCGATCTCAACCTGCGACGCCTTCCGCCAGCGGCCAGCCCAGAGTGTCCCGTAACCGATCACCCCGCGACAGTGCAGGTGAACGCGCTCGCCCTCGTGCACGATGGCGCACGGACCGGTCGGCTGCGCCTCAGCCTGCTGGTAGGCCGCCGTGTCCTGGACCTGCTTGAGCGTCACGGCCAGTCCGGGTAGCGCGTCCTCCGGGCACGAAAAGCCGACGCCCGGGTAAGCACCGAGATCGTCAGCTTCCCCACGGAGAAGGTAGGCACTCTCCCTGCGGATCTCGACCACCCAGGAACCGGCTTCGGCAGGCAGCTCCAGCACAGCGCCCATCAGCCTGTCACCTCCGCCTCGGCGGTCCGAACGGCGATCGTCTTTCCGTTGTTGTCCAGCAGCTCGACCCGGTACGCCCCACCGGCTACCTCGTCGAACATCTCGCGGCCGAAGCGCTCCGGCACCTTGTAGTCAGGAGCGACCGACCGCCGCGCCGCCTCCACCCAGCTGTCGGCCTCCTCGTCGTAGGTGTGCACCACGAGGAGCGTGGGGAAGCCGAAACGCTCGCCTGCCGCGTACCGCCGGACGGTGTCCTCGGCGAGCACGAAGGTGGTCCCGGCTCGCTCCGCAGGCAGTCGCCCGTCGTTGACCAGGGTATTGATGTTCTGGCGCGAGCAGCCCACGATCTCGGCCGCCTCGGTCACCGAGACCAGCCGAGGGATCAGCGGGTCACGTACCATCCGGGTGTCTCCCTGCCTTGCTGACTCTTGACAGGAAGACACGATAGCCCCGGCCGCCACGCGACCGGGGCTCTCGCTTACCACGGAGTGTTCACCTCCTTGCTCACGTCGGAATACGGATCGCTTCCTCGGCCGCCGGGTTCAGCAGGAACGCGGGCAAGGTCTCCCGGCCCTCGCTGAGTGCTCGATAGATCCGGTGCCAGCCGTCGATCACCATGAGTTCCGCGGGCTCCTCGCCGATGGGCAGTGGCGCGACGATGAGCGGCTTAGTGAGGTCGGTCTTCGTCATGGCGTACTCGATGTTCACCTTGACCTCGATCAGCTTCACGTGACCTTCGCGGGCAGGCTCCAGCGAAAGGAACTGCCCCAGTCCCGTGATCAGGGTGTGCTCATGAAACGTGGCCACGGACTCGTGCACCTCCAGGAGTTCGCGTGCTCGGGTGATGCACCAGCGCCAAACCGCGAAGTGAAACACCTGACAGCCGCTGTGCGACGGCGGGTGCTTCATGGGAGATCACCCCAGCCGAACTTCTCGCGGGTCTCCCGGTCGAGTACGTGCGGGAACGCCTTGCCTTCGTGCATATGCACGAGGGTCGGCTCGCCCCACAATCCGACGTCCCAGCGGAAGTAGCTGCCGTGCCAGACCATGCCGGGCGCGGCGGGGTGCGAGGGCTCCCGAACGTCGGTCACGTGGAAGTAGCTGCTCGTCCCAATCTGCACGACGTCCCCGGGGTTCACTGCGAGGATTGCGTCCAACTTGCTCATCAGCGTTCGTTCTCCTCGGCCAGCGGACGCAGCCGTCCTCGTGTGTGCTTCCGGACCGCGTCGAACAGCGTGGTCAGCGTGAACGCGACGATCAGGTCCACCGGCACCCCGCGTTGCTGCGCCGCCTTCGCCGCTACCCGCTTGACGAGTGAGTCCCAGCGGCCTGTCTCGACCAGCACCGCGCACATGCCACAGGCGGCCCAGTCGCCGAGGCTTTGGTGATTGCTCATCTTCGGAAGCCGAAAGTCGTCCACCGGGAGCACAGACACAGGCTCGTCATGTGAGCAGAAGTCGCACTTCCCGCGCCAGCCCTTGGGAGCTTCGATCGGCTCCGGCTCGTGGTTGGTGTCGACGTCGAGCGGGTGTGCGTAGGCAACACCGAACTCGTCGGCGTAGTGGTTCAGCCTTCGACTGCACACCTTGCAGATGATGGGTTTCACGACAGGCCCTCCTCATCGGCGATCTCCAGCAGCAGGGCGATGCGGTCGCCGGGGCCGTTGTTGGCGTCGTCCACGAGCTCGTCGAGAGTCATGTTCAACACCGCCTGAACCTCGGGTGCGCCGTAGTCCACTCGGGACTGATTCCTGCGCAGACGGGCCCACCTGTCGACGTCGCTGCCGACGACAGGCTGATCCGAGCTCTCATCCACCGTTCTGATCCTTTTCCGTGATGGCGATGGCGAAGGCCACCGCGATTGCTTGAAGAACGGGCTCCGCGTCGCGCCACTGTTCGGCTGTGCCCGCGTACTGGAGAAATCCAGCAGGGAAGATCCGAACCAGATGGGTACGGCCGTCGGGGAAGACGACCGTCCCATCGATCCGGATCGGATGATTCACTTCCCGTTCCGCGGCGGGTGCGCGGTCGCGGTGTTGTTGCGGCGATTCACGTTCACCCTGCCGCCGCACACGCAGCACTGACCGGCCAGCTTGCCGAAGTACTTCGAGCCGAGGTGCGACAGTGACCGCACCTGCCGCGCAGGCTTGTACGAGCCGCCGCACTGGCTGAGGTTCACATCGCGACCCATTACGAAATCGCCTGCCCGTCCGGGAACTCCCCGCGCTGGAACCGCGCGATCCCTTCGCGGAAGCCGTCCTTGAACCCGTCGGTCTTGGAATCCACGTGGTTGTCGATCCCCTCTTCGGGGTCGCCGCCGTACGCCTCGGCGTAGTTCGCGGCGTCCCAACCCCGTTCGAGTCCGACGTTGTACACCGCGTCGCGGACGTTCGCGCGAACGCGCGGCCGGATGTTCCGGCCTCGACAGAGCTTCACTTCCTGACTCCCTTTCTGATGAGCCACACCGCACCGGTAGCCGCAATCATCAGAAGGGGGACCAGTACCGCACCGGTGGTGCTGTGAAAGGTCACCACTCCCCAGAGGTCCGTCAGGAACTGAACCGGGGGGATGAAGATCCCCTTAAGGAGGTCCCAAACTACCTGCATGATGCTTGCTCCCTGGTGTGTGCTGCCTTGCTGACTCAGCCAGAATGAGGCACTGATTTTACAATCAGCAATACAAAGTGATCTGAATCACTATAGGTTGTCAATCAGCAAGGTTGAGGGCCATTGTTGTGGTGTCAGCAAGGCAGCCACAACACAGCAGGGAGACCAAAGTGGCACATGAGCTTGAGAGACTGGCCGATGGCACCTATGCCTTTGCCGCTGCCCGTGAGCCGGGGTGGCACCGTTTGGGCACTGTTGTGCCTGAACCGATGACAGCACAGGAAGTGCTGAATCTTGCTCACCTGTCCGACTGGAACATTCGGAAGTCTCTCGGCATCACCGCCGTGGTGCCGGGTGAGAAGTGTGAGGAGTGCCGTCGGAAGATCGGGGCAAAGCACACTCAGAAGTGCGCCGTTCCGCATGACAAGGACCGGGAGAACACTGACCTTGTGGTGACCGAAGAGGACACTGCACAACTTCTCCCCGTGGATGGCTGGGTGAGCACCTATCGCACCGTTCCGGTGTCCGGTGAGCTTCAGCCGCTCGGCATCGTGTCCGGTGAGTATCCGATCATTCAGCCGGAAGAGTTCGCCGACTTCATGCAGGCCATTGTGGACACTTCGGGTGCTCTGTTCGACACTGGCGGATCACTCCGGGATGGTCGGGACATCTTCCTGACCATGCAACTCCCGGAGTCGATCAAGATCGGTGGAACCGATGAGATCGGCCTGTATCTCGCCGGTTTCAACAACTACTCCGGACAGGGCAAGCTTCGGGTGGTGACCACTCCGGTCCGGGTGGTGTGTGCCAATACCGAGAGGGCTGCACTTCGCAACCATCGCAGTGAGTACACCTTCCGGCACAGCAAGGGCCTTGAGGGTCGGCTTCAGGAGGCCCGGGAAGCGCTCAAGATCAACTTCGAGTGGACAAAGGTCTTCGAGACCGAGGCCGAAAGCATGATCAACACCAAGATGTCCGTTGATCAGTTCGGTGACCTGATCAAGGCCGTGTGGCCTGAGAAGTTCAGCAAGCCCTTGGATGACTGGAAAAAGCCCCAGACTGACCACTGGGACACCCTTCAAGCCCTCTTCAAGAGTGCCGACACTCAGGAGAACATCCGGGGTACCGCATGGGCCGGGTACAACTCCATCACTGAATATCTGGACTGGGAAATCCCGATCCCGGGGGTCGGAACCGAGGAGGCCGCAACCGCTCGTGCCGACCGGGTTTTCTCCGGTCAGTACAACTCGTTGAAGCACACCGCATTCAGCAAGGCTCTCGACTTCGTGGCCGCCCAGTGACCCGAGCATCCGCACAGTGCCCCCCTGCCCGACAGGTAGGGGGGCACTGCCCTATCCGAGGTTCCCAGGTGTCCGCATCGGGGTGTATTTCCGTCCGTTGGGTGCCGGTACCGCTGGTGTATTTCCGTTGGGCTACAGGGCAGACAGGGGGTAGGGCTTGCCGTTCCGTGCCCCCGCCGTGTGCACCGTTCCGGGGTGTGGTGAGCCCGCTCCGCACCGGGGCCGGTGTGCCGAGCATGCCCGCCAGGCAGCAACCCGCAGAAGGGGTGATCCGGCACAGCAGGGGTACCGCACAGCAGGCCACCGGGCATTCCGTGCCGCAGTGCTCGCCCGTGACCCGGTATGCAGGTGTACCGATGAGCAGTGTCCGGGGCATGCTGGCCGCCCGTGTGCTCAACCGTCCACAGTGGCCGATCACTGGCCGGTCACCCGTCGGGCACTGGTCCGTCAAGGTCTCGACCCCAACCGTCCCGAGCATGGCCGGGGTCTGTGCCGGGGGTGCCACAACCGGCACACTGCCCGAGATCCAGCCACCCGAGGGGGATGAGGCCGCGCCGGTCGAGCAAGCTGGATCCGTCGTCGGCCGCGCCGGTCGAGGTACCCAGGGGGTTACCCCTCCCCGCCCCCGGCAAGGCCGATCGTCAGCCAGGCCCGCTGGTGTCCCGACACATTTCCGGCAGCCCTCGGGCACGTCGGCCGGGAGGGGATAGCCGATGGCCATCAACCCGACCGCCGACCAGACCGCCCCGATCGTCATCGACGGGGTGACGCCGTCGGCAGAGATCCGGCAGGGCCTGGCCCGCGAGGGTAAGCCGGTGTTGCTCGCCTTCTCCCGAGGAAAGGACAGCTTGGCCGCGTGGCTCGCCCTGCGGGACGCGGAGATTGAGGTCCGCCCGTTCCACCTTTACCTCGTGCCGGGCCTTGAGTTCGTGGACGATTCGCTGGCGGACTTCGAGAAGTTCTTCGGGACGGCGATCCCGCAGCTTCCGCATCCGAGTCTGTTCCGGTGGCTGAACAACCTCACGTTCCAGGCGCCGGAACGGCGGCTGATCATCGAG
Organism: Amycolatopsis sp. NPDC059021; assembly: GCF_042739895.1. NCBI lineage: Bacteria > Bacillati > Actinomycetota > Actinomycetes > Pseudonocardiales > Pseudonocardiaceae > Amycolatopsis > Amycolatopsis sp. NPDC059021. The sequence continues at coordinate 29,985 of NZ_JBHYIQ010000017.1, read as the reverse complement.
GCCGCGCAGCTTCCGGAACCGGACTACGTCGAAGTCTCCCGGCTGCTGTGCACCGAGCACTACGACCTGGATCCGGACACCACCTTCACCGCCGACGGCATCCGCGCCGCGGACTCGCCGAACCGCCGCACGGCGATGAAGGGGCACGGGCCGGTCCGTCGGCACGTGATGAAGGTGTCCCCGGTGTGGGACTGGCGCATCCGGCACGTCCGGGCCGCGCTCGCCGAGCATCGATGCCCGCTGCCGGTCGACTACGAACTGTTCAACCGGACCTTCGACGGCCTGGATCTTCGATTCCTGGCCCCGATCAAGGAGCGCTTCCCTCGGGACTACGAGCGCATCGTGGAGTGGTTCCCGCTGGCCGAACTGGAGCTGTTCCGTGCCCGACTCTAACGACGATGTGATGGCTCAGCTCGCTAGTTCAGCCGCCCCGATGGGCGGATCGAACGACGACGTTCTGGCGCAGCTCAACGCGGAGCCGGAACCGGATCCGCTCGCCGATGTCGAGTACACCGGAGACCTACCGGAGGACTCCAGTCGGGAACTCAATGCCCTACAGCAGGGGTTCCGCGATCGCGCGAAGCGGGAGGCCGAGAGGTTCCGACTCGCCACGGACTCCGAGTACTGGATCGCCGTGTGCTTCAAGACCAGGGAGGACAAGGAGAGGTTCCTCCGCAACGCGAAGCTGCTGTCCATCGGCGACAAGTACATGGACGGCTACGCCGTGGCCAGGGTGCTCGGCGTGCCGATGGATGACGAGTAGGGAGAGGAGGAGACACCATGCGTCGGACGATTACCCGCGTCAGCGGCGCGCTGGTCCGAGGTGCTGCGCGTCGGCTCGGCATCCGAGCAGCGGGCGCAGCCGGTGGCCGCGCCTCCGGCACGTAACCCAGTCCCACGACGAAGCTCCCGATCCGCGCACCCAGGCTCGGGGGCTTCGTCGTATCCACCCGGTCCAGAAGGGAGCCGAGCATGGGAGCACGCGGCCAGAAGCCGAAACCGACCGCGCTCAAGGTCTTGCACGGCGACCGTCCTGATCGGATCAACCACGCGGAGCCGATCCCGCCGGAGAGCGAAGTGCTCCCGCCGGAGGAGCTGTCCGAGGACGCCCGCGCGGTCTGGGATCGGCTGGCGCCGAGCCTGATCGCCGTCGGCGTGCTCACCCCGTGGGACACGGACGCCTTCGTAGTCGTCTGCGAAGCCCTGGCCCGGTACAAGCAGGCGACCAAACTGGTCAACGGCTCCGCGCTGCTCGTCCAGGGGCCGAACGGGTTCGTCAAGAATCCGGCGCTGGTGGTCCAGCGCGAGGCCGAGACGACCTTCGCGCAGTACGGCGCGAGGTTCGGGCTCACCCCGTCCGACCGTACTCAGCTGAAGGTTGACGCACCGGGTGCCGCCACGGGGCCGGGCGCCGAACGGCTCCTCTCGTAAGCCGCGGTTGCCGGAGTGCGGCTTCACGCTCGACGGCCAGACCTGCCGGAAGCGCGGTGACCACCGCTGCCGCCCTCGGGCTGCCCACGCCGTGGCTTTCTGCGCCGAGCTGTGTGTCCACACGAAGGACAAGTGGGCCCGCCGGCCGTTCGTTCTCGCGGACTGGCAGCGCCGGGACATCATCGAGCCCCTGTTCGGCGAGGTCACCTGGGACCCGGAATGGGAGTCCTACGTCCGCCGATACCAGATCGGCTGGATCGAACTCGCACGGAAGAACGGCAAGAGCGAGTTGTTGGCTTTCATCGCGCTCTACCTCCTCGTCGGCGACGGCGTGGAAGGCGCCGAGATCTACGGCTGCGCCATGGACCGGGGCCAGGCGGCGAAGGTCTTCGATGTAGCCGCCCGCATGGTCAAGCTCTCGCCGGTGCTCTCGGCCCGCCTGGTCGTCAAGGACCACATCAAGCGGATCATCGACGAACGTACCGGCAGCTACTACGAAGTCGTCGCAGCCGACGCGGCGGGCAACCTCGGCCACAACCCACACGGCGTCGTCTTCGACGAAGTGCTGACCCAGCGCGACGCCCGGCTCTGGGACGCGATGCGGACTGGCATGGGCACCCGCGCGCAGCCAATGATGATCGCCGCCACCACGGCCGGGGACGATCCGGCCAGCTTCGCGCGCTCAGAGCACGACGAGTGCGTCCGCATCCAAGACGACCCGGACCGCGCCCGGCACCGCTTCGCCTACGTCCGCAACGTCCCCGAGGACGCCGACCCTTGGGACGAGAAGAACTGGCCGCTGGCGAACCCCGCGCTCGGCGACTTCCTCTCGATCCGGTCGCTACGCCAGGAAGCGGCCGAGGCCAGGAATGACCCGTCCAAAGAGAACTCGTTCCGGCAGTACCGGCTCAACCAATGGGTGCAGCAGGCGCACCGCTGGATGCCGATGCACCTGTACCGGCAGTGCACGGGCACCGTGGCCCCAGCCCCGAGCTGGCTGCGCGCCGAGCTGGCTGGACGCCGGGCATACGGCGGGCTCGACCTCGCGGCCAAACTCGATATGACCGCATGGTCGTTGCTCGTGCCCGATGGTCTGGACGGCGTGCCCTCGATGATGTGGCGGTTCTGGCTGCCTGAAGCCGCAGTGAAGTTTCTCGATAGCCGGACCAACGGCCGGGTCTCCCAGTGGGCCGACGGCGGCTGGATCACCGTCACGCCCGGCGACGTCATCGACTACGACGTGATCTACGCCGACATCGCCGCGGACTGCGTCGCCTTCAAGGTCATGGCGGCCGGGTACGACGAGTGGTCCGGCGAACCGGTCCGGCAGGAGATTCAGAAGAAGACCCGGCTCGACCTCGCACCGATCCCGCAGACCTATCGGGGTCTCACGTTCGGCATGACCGAACTGATGGCGCTCACGAAGTCACGTGGCTGGAGCCATCACGCCCACCCGGTGGCGGAGTGGTGCTTCGACGCCGTCGAAGTTCGCCATCCCGCCGGGGATGCGGACCAGCTCCGGCCGGACAAGCCCGACCGCCAGGCGGTCGGCAAGCGGATCGATGCCGTTCCGACCGCCGCGATGGCGATCACCCGCTGGCGCGAGCTGGCGCAAAAGCATTCCAGGTCAGGACGGATGGTCATCCGCTGACTGACCCGCCTCCTTCAAGGACGGAGCTGATGGCCACCGCACTCGACTACTCGTCCGGATATCCGGCAGCGACAGCGATCCTGGACGCGGGGCACGCCGGGGTCATCCGCTATGTCGGCACGCCTGGCCGCGCGAAGAACATCAACGCACCGGAGTACGCAGACCTGACCGCCCACGGCGTCGGCGTCGCCCTGGTCTACGAGGACCATGCTGGCGATTCCCTCGGCGGATACCCGGCGGGGCAACGCGCCGCCCGGCTGGCCCGTGCCGATGCCGACGCCATCGGCTTCCCGTCTAGCAGGCCGATCTACTTCGCGATCGACTCGGACCAGATCACCGCGACGGACTTCGACCTCGCAATGGCCTATCTCGACGGAGCCGCGGCCATCCTCGGACACCACCGCGTCGGCGTGTATGGAGAGGCCGACATCATCGACCGCGCCGTGCCGGCACATGCGGAGTTCGGCTGGCAGACGTCTGCGTGGTCGCGAGGACGACGTTCCGGCCGCGCGCATCTGTTCCAGCAACCCGGCCAGATCTGGGTCGGCGGGATCGAGTGCGACGTCTCGGAGATCCTCGCCGACGACTGGGGACAGCACGACGGCACTGGGCACCCCGGCGCCGAAACCCGATTCCTGGATGACGAGGAGAGCGCCTTGCTTCTTCTGTCCGGCGCCAACCGCAGCGCGTCCTTCGACATTCCCGCCGGGGCTACGCAACTCCGCGTGAACTGCCCGGTGGGCTTCATCATCGTCCACGGCATCTGGCAGGCCGGTGAAGGCATCCCCGAGGGCGACCGGTTCGACTACAAGTGGAGCCACGAAAGCGACTTCCAGGTGGACCGCCTCCGACCGTGGAAGATCGACGTCGTTCCCGGCGCGACCCAGGGGTCCATCATCTACTCGTACTCCCCTGAGCACCCGGAGAGGACCGCGTCACTGTCGTTCCGCTGACGGTTCGGCGTCGCTGCCGCCGACTTCGTCGAGGGCCTCCACAGCCGCGACCAGACACCCCCTTGTCCACCCTGCGGGTTTCGCATCGAGGATGCCGCTCACAACCCGGCGCGCCATGTCACGGCCGAGCTGGTGGCGGAGCGCGGCGAACACGAGCTCCAGTTCGGTGACATCAGCACAGCGTTCGGCGAAACTCTCAGCGGTAACAGCGGGCTCCATGGCTTCCAGCGTGGCGGTTGCAGCTCGTATCTGCGATCGCCCGATCTGGGATTTCGCCCGTTAGACGCGCGTAACACGGCAAAAGCACCAGACCCACCCCTCGCGGGAGGTGATGGTGTTTGGCCATCGGCGACGTTCCTACCTCGGCAGAACAGCAGTGGATCACCCGACTGACGCTGCGGCACAACGCCGAGTTGCCCGAGCTGCTGAACCTGCTCGATTACTACGAAGGTCGCCAGAAGCTCTCGTACATGCACCCCGAGCTGGTGGACACGCTCGATGAACGGGTCCGGCAGGTCGTGATCAACTGGCCGCGCCTGATCGTCGATGCCCTCGAAGAACGGATCGACTTCCAGGGGGTGCGCCTCGGTGGCGAACCCGAGGCGGACACCGAGCTGGCCCACATCGCCCAGTACTCCGACCTGGACGCGGGGTACCAACAGGCACACGTGACCGCGATGGTCATGAAACGGGCCTACGCCATCGTCGGCGCCAATCCGAAGCCCGCTGACGCGAAGTACCCGCTCGTGACCATCGAGTCCCCCCTTGAGGTTCACGTCGAACTGGACCCGGCCACCCGCCAGGTCGTCGCCGCGATCAAACGCTGGCACGAGACCCTGCCCGGCCAGCAGGTCCGGCACTTCCTGACGCTCTATCTGCCGGACTACACGGTGACCTTCGTTGTCTCCCCGGAACGCGGCGGATACGTCGAGTTGTCCCGGGACGATCACCGGCTCGGTGAAGTGCTCGTCGTGCCGATCGTGAACCGGCCCCAGCTGTGGGCACCGTTGGGGACGTCCGAGCTGGCCGACGTGATCCCGCTGTCGGACGCGGCCTGCAAGGTCGCCACGGACATGATGGTCAGCGCCGAGTTCCACGCCATGCCACGCAGGTGGGTGCTCGGTCTCGACGAGTCGGATTTCACCGACAGCGACGGCAAGAAGGTCTCGGTCTGGCAGACCATCGCGGGCAAGATCTGGTCCACCTCGAAGAACAAGCGGGATGACGGGGTGGAGATCGGCCAGTTCAACGAGGCCGACCTGACGAACTTCCATAACACCCTGCGGGCGCTCGCGGTGCAGGTGTCCACAGTGTCCGGTCTGGCGCTGCACCACCTCGGGTACTCCAGCGACAATCCGGCCAGCGCCGACGGGATCCGCGCGGCCGAGGCCCGGCACGTCAAGCGTGCGGAACGACGCATCCGCGGCTTCGAGACCGCGTGGGAACGGATCATGCGCTTGGTGCTGCTCGTGCGCGACGGCTCCATACCGGAGAACGCCCGCTGGATGGAGTGTGTCTGGAGCGACGCGGCCACGCCCACCTTCGCCCAGAAGTCCGACGCCGTGGTGAAGCTGTACCAGGCCGACCGGCTCGTCCCGCGCCGCATGGCCCGCCGAACGCTGAACTTCACGCAGGCCCAGATCGCCGACATGGAACGCGAGGATCGCGACGACGTGACCCGCGCGATGTACGACCCGGCCTCGGAGTTCGGCATCAAGCCCGCGACGGCTGAGCAGCCGGCACCCGCTGAGCACGAACCTGCACCGGTCGGCACGTGACGACCGCGCTCACGTCGTCGACGGGGACCGAGCACCTGGACGCCACACAAGTGCTGGTGCGACGGCAGGCCGAACAGGTGCAGCGGGCCTGGCGCGATCTCGACCCCGCCGGACTCCGCGCGAGCTTCGGCGCTGCCGTCGTTCCCGTGTTCGTCGCCGCTATTACCGCGGGCCAACAGGACGCCGCCGCGCTCGCAGCACCGTACGTCGCCGACGTCCTGGCCGACACTGACGAACCCGAGCGGCCCGTGCCGACGGTGGCTCCCGCCGCATTCACTGGGGTCACAACGACCGGCCTGCCGCTGGCCGCGCTGGCGGACCTGCTGCTCGTGCGGCTGCTTACCGACATCGGCTCGGGCATGTCCACTATGGACGCACTGCTCGCCGGACTCCGCCGGGCGCTGACGTACACCGCGACCGAGATTACCGACGCCGGACGGACCGCGACCCAAGTCCAGCTGATCGCCGATACACGGATCGCCGGCTACGAGCGCGTGGTGAAACTCCCCGCGTGTGATCGCTGCATCGTGTTGGCCGGGAAGCTGTATCGGTACTCGACCGGGTTCCGGCGGCATCCGCGGTGCGACTGCACCATGCTGCCGGTGACCCGCGACCAGTGGCGCGAATCCAACCTGGACAACCACCCGCGAGCACTGTTCGATTCGATGAGCGAAGCCGAGCAGAAGGAACGCTTCGGCGCCGGGAACGCTGCGGCGATCCGCGCCGGGGCCGACATTTCCCAGGTGGTCAACGCTCGCAGGGGCGCGATGCCCGTCGCCGGGCGCTGGGTGACCACCCAGGGCACCAGCTCGCGCGGGCTGGCTGGGCAACGGATGGGCGAGCTGCGGAAGCAACCCGGCCGCCGCTACCGGATGTCCCAGCTCGCGCGCCCGACGGCCGGACAGCTCATCACCGACTTCTCTGGCCGCTCCCGCGAGGAGCTGGTCGCCGCGCTTCGACGCTACGGCTACCTGCTTTGACTTCGCGCCGCACGGCGCACCCCCACTGCGTCCATGCAGGCGCACGCCACCGCACGGGCATCCCGCACGGGAAGGAACACATGACCGACACCGACGCCCCCGCCGACGGCGGGAACACCGACACCACGCAGCCCAGCGCTGACACCGCTTCGCAGCAACCAGCCGAGCAGCCCACGGACGCCGAGTCCACACAGGACGACGACCGGGACTACCGCAAGCTCTATGAGCAGGCGGTGGCTCAGTCCCGCAAGTGGGAGTCCCGGGCTCGTGAGAACCGGGACAAGGCGAAGAAGTGGGACGAGGCCGAGGAAGCGAACCGCACCGAGGCCGAGCGCAGCGCCGCCCGCGCCGAGCAGGCCGAGGCCCGCGCGAAGTCCGCCATCATCGCCGCGGTGAACGCGGAGATCCGGGCTGCCGCGCTCGGCTGGGCGACGCCAGCAGACGCGCCGCGCTACATCGATGACAAGCAGCGCTACATCGGCGAGGACGGCGAGATTGACGTCGCCATGATCGCCGAGGATGTGGCGGCCGTGCTCAAGGAGCGGCCCCACTTGGCCGCAGTCAACAGCCGTCGCGGTCCGGCCCCCGACCCTGGTCAAGGACACCGAGGCGGTCTCTCCGTCGCGGATCAGATCCGCGAGGCCGAGCGCCGAGGCGATCATCGGGAAGCGCTGCGGTTGAAGACGGCACAACTGCTCGACCACGCCAAGAGCAGTCGCTGAATCGCGCCGTATGTGGGTGTTGAGCGTCGCAAACCGCTCAGGAGTGACCACTAAATACCCGGCATCACCGGAACGCTCGACACGTTCAACAGCCCGAACTACGTCGGGCAGCTCTTCGCGCTCACGCCCACGGACACGCCTCTGCTGTCGTCCATCGGCGGTCTGACCGGCGGCCAGTCGACCGACAGCACGATCTTCACGTGGCAGTCCTATGACCTCCGCGCTCCGGACGCGAACCGCCAGCGCCTTGAAGGTGCAGACGCCCCGCCGCCAGAGGCCCGCGTCCGGCAGAACGCGTTCAACGTGGTGGAAATCCACCAAGAAGCGGTGGCGATCACCTACACCCGCGAGGCCGCGACCGGTCAGTATGCCGGTACCGGTTCGGCTGTGCCGACCTCGGCGGCGGTCACCGGTCCGAACCCGGTCGGCGACGAGCTGTACTGGCAGACACAGCGGCACTTGGAGCAGATCGCGCGTGACATCGAGATCAGCTTCATCACCGGGCAGTTCGCGCAGCCCACCGACAACACCAAGCCCCGTAAGACGAGGGGCCTGCTCCAGGCGATCGCGACCAACGTGATCACCAACGCCACGGCGAAACCGCTGACGCGGGACATGGTCATCGATCTGCTTCAGCTCACCTGGCAGAACGGCGGCCTCACGGTCAGCGAGACCGCCACCCTGATCTGCAACGCCTACCAGAAGCGCATGCTCACCAAGGCGTTCATCGAAGACCGGGGCTATCGGGAAGAGACCCGCAACGTCGGAGGCATCAACCTCCAGACGATCGAGACCGACTTCGGGCGGCTCAACATCATGCTCAACCGGTACATGCCCGCCGACACCGTCGTCGTCGCGTCCCTGGAGGAGCTGGCACCCGTGTTTCTGCGAGTCCCGGGTAAGGGCTTCCTCTTCAGTGAGCCCCTGGCGCGGACTGGTTCGGCCGACAAGTTCCAGATCTACGGTGAGGTCGGTCTGAACTACGGCAACGAACGCGCCCACGGCAAGATCACCGGGCTCACCACGGCGCCCGCGGCTGCGTGATCGGCATGGGCGGCAAACCAAGCAAGGGAACTCCGGCCGACAAGCGAATCTCGGGGCGAGGCCAACGACCAGGGCCGAAGAAGGGCAGCCACAACAAGAAGAAGGGGGCGTCGTGAGGTTCACCTGCGAGCAGCACCCTGGCCTGATCGTGCACGACGTCAACGTGACGTTCGTCGACGGCGAAGCCGAAGTGGACGCCCGGACCGCTGCGGAGCTGCGCAAGCTCCCGGCGGAACTCGGTGTCCTGGAAGCGGACGCGGCCAGCAGCACGAAGACGCGTAGGTCACGGTCGGAGTAGGCGGTGGTCGAGCTGTTCACCGCCGCGACGCTCACCGCGCTGTCCGGGCGCCCGGTCTCCGCCGAGACCGCCGCCGCGATCCACGCCTGGGTTGTCGCGGAGATCTCGGCCGAGATCGGGCCGGTCCCCGACGGGCCGCCGGCTGGCGTCCTGGCCGTGGCGCTGGAGCTGGGCAAGGCGGCGGTGCCGCCTCCGGGAGGAGTCGCGTCGGCCACCGTCGGGCCGTACTCGGCGACCTACGCCGCACACGGTTCCTCCGGTGGCGGCCTCGACCGTGCACAGCGGATCCGGCTCTGGCGCGCAGTCGGCAAGGGGAAGCCGTTCAGCATCACCACGGTCGTGCCGCCGGTCAGGAAGCCGCGGTGATCGGCGGGCTGATCGGCCAGCAGCTCACGGTGGAGCGCCCAGCAGGCACCAACCGCTTCGGCGATCCGCTGCCCGCCACCGAACACCCCATCGACGGCTGCGTGCTCGCCCCCGGCGGATCGAGCGAGACCACGGATCGGGCAGACCAGGTGACCCGCCACATGACCGTCTACACCGAGCTGGACGCCGATCTCCTAGCCACCGACCGCCTCCGGCTGCCCGACGGCTCCCGCTGGCAGGTCAACGGTGAACCCCAGCGCTACCGCAGCCCGTTCCTCGCGGACGCGGGCCTGTGCGTGATCAACCTGGAAAGGGTGACCGGCTGATGGCCGACGTCGAGTTCGTACCCGACCACGAGGGCATGGCCGCGCTCTTGCTCGGCCCCGAGGTCCACGAGCTGGTCATGGGCCGAGCACGCGGTGGCGCCCAGTTCGCCCAGGGCATCGCGCCACACCGCACCGGCGAGTACGCCGCCGGAATCCGCGCAGAGGACGGCGGGCTCGGCGGGCGCCGCCACGACCGCCCTGTCGGGCTCATCGTCGCCACCGCGCCGCACTCGGCCGCCGTCGAGTGGGGGAACAGCCACCAGCCCTACCCACGCCATGTGCTCGCGCGGACCCTCGACATCCTGGATGCGGGCTAGCTCGTGGGCCTGGTGCTGCCGCCGTTCCCGGACGCGGAGACCGTCCTGATGGCGCTGCTCGAACCCGTCGCACCGACCGTCACCGCGACCCCGGCGACGCTCATACCTCCGCTGATCCGTGTACAGAGAGTCGGGGGCAGCGACAACGGGATCACCGACTTCCCTCGGATGGAGGTCGCGTGCTACGGCATCGACCGTGCGCAAGCATGGCAGCTAGCCGAGCAATGTCGTCAGCGCGTACTTGGCAGCGTCCGTACGCAGGTGGGCGAGGTGATCATTGACTCCGCACGTACGGAAAACCCTCCGTCTCAGCTGCCGTACACAACCACCGAGGATGTACGTCGCGTCACTTCTCTTTTTCGCGTAGCTTGGCGACGGCCTCGTTATGCGCTCTACCGTGAGCCAGAGTCCCAAGAGCAAAAACCATATACTCGGGGTATGTAATCTTGTTCGAAAGAACACGTTTTCCGTTACCCAGGCGCGCCGATGCCTGAAAGGATGGAATATCCAGAACTTTCACCCTGGCTTGATCTATGACTTCATGGGCGCTTATTTCAAAAATATGGGACACTCCTTGTTCCATGCGTATCGGCAGATGCGCTTCTTCCCATGAGTGTGCACTTGGACCAATTCGCGGCGGAGAGGCGGTAACTGAAACAAGATCCAAGTTGACCGGCGCCCTGCCGGTATTGTGCACCGTAACCGTGAAACGCATTCGGCGCGCAATGAAGATTTCGTCATCCGAGAGCAGGGGCTCCTCGCCGGGTAATGGATGAGGTACGTATTCGCGTTTAAATGCAGCTGGCATTGGAACGCCAAGCTCGCTAGGCGGGTCCATCCAGCATGACATTCCAATTTTAACAACAATTTGCGGACCGGCGCGGTGAAAACTATAGATGTTCCAGGCAAGCGAACCGGACGCTGCCAGAAGCGACAGTACCGAAACTCCTAAAGCCCACCAGGCAACGTTCATCGTGCTCCTCCTTGCCAAGTACGTGGACAGCGTAGCGAATGCAGACCCGATGTACGGCTCACACCAAAGGACGGACTTGTGACGGCTCCAGCCACCACCACCTACGACGCACTCAAGAAGAAGCAGTCCGCGCTGATCCGTAAGGCGCTTGAGGGCAGCATCTTCATCGCCGACTACTCCGCGCAGCTACCGACTGCCCTGACCTCTGGCGCGTCCGCGGACCTGCTGGCTCTGCCTGCGGGGTACGAGGACATCGGCTGGGTCGACAAGGCCGACGGCGCCACCTGGTCGCAGTCGCTCGACACCTCCGACGTAACCTCCTGGGGCGCGGTCGAACCGACCCGTACGGACATCAAGAAGGAGACCGCGGGCCTCAAGTTCACCGCGCAGGAGACGAAGAAACGGACCCTGGAGCTGTACGAGGGCGTGAATCTCTCCGGCGTCACACCGGACGCGACCACGGGCGAGGTCCGGTTCAGCCGTCCGTCCCGGCCCTCTCCAAGGCACTTCCGGGCCTTCGGCCTCTTCGTCGACGGCGCCGGAGCGGACACGATCTACGTCGCGAAGCTGGCGCCGAAGGCCACGGTCACCGACAAGGAGAACCAGAAGTGGACCGACAACGATGACCCAGTGGGCTACGGGGTCACGCTGACGGCGAAGTACGACGACGCGGCGAAGACGGCGATGTCGTACTTCTTCGGCGGGCCAGGCTGGAAGGCCCTGCTCGAACAGATGGGTTTCAAGACGACGCCGCCCTCCGGCGGCTGAGCGGTCTCACAGACGTGGCGCGGCGCTCACGTTCGGGGTGGCCGTGGCGCCGCGCCACTCCCTTCACACCCTGCATTCGGCCACCCCGCCCGACGACGTACAGGAGGTCCGCGGTGCCGACACTGCGCGCACCCGACGGCAGGCTCTACCGCACCGAGGACGGCGCCGAGGTCATCAACCTCCAGTTCGGCCACGGCTACACCCTCGAACCCGACGAGCCCGACCAGCAACCCGCCACACCGCGCGGCGGGCGGTCCCAGCCGCCAGCCAGCCCCGGCCGCGCCGATCCCTCGACCGTTGCAGGAGAGACCACCCGCTGACCAAGACCTACAAGTTCAACCGCTACCGCGCCGAAGCCAAGGCCGACCCGTTCCCGCTGGAGCTGGACGACGGCGAGGTGATCTCCATTCCCGCGCCGGACGGAGACACGGTGCTGGAGATCGAGGAGTCGCGCAGCTCGCGCCGCACGCTGGAGCTGCTGACCGGTGACAGCTTCGATCGGGTCTACGAGCTGGTGCGCCACGAACCCGCCAGCGTGCTCAACGCGGTGGTCGCCGACATGGTCGACCACTTCGGACTGTCAGCGGCGCCGCCGGGGGGTTCGCGGGCCTCGTCGCGCTGATCGAGCAGTACGGCGAGGCGGCCGAATATGACCTCCAGCACGAGCTGGGGATCAACATTCTGGAGTACTTCCGGGGCCACCGGCCGTGGCCCCAGTTCATGCGCCTGCTGGAGCGGCTTCCGGATCACAGCCACTACAAGGTCGCGATCCACGACGACGACGAGCTGGCCCGCCGCCACCACGACGCCGACCACCATGCCGGGAACCGCCCACGCCGCACGGTGGACGCGCACACCTGGACGCCGGAGCGCGCGGCGCTGACCGACGTCGCCGACATCCTTCTCACGATCCGCGCGACGTTGGACGCCCAGCACTCCGGCCAGTCGCAGAAGGTCACGCCGATGCCCCGGCCCCGGCTCGCCCGCGACCGGATCGAGGCAGCCGACGCTATCCAGCGCCACCGCGACCGCGTCCGTCTGATGCTCGGCAGGGGGTGATCCCCGCGTGCCGTACTCGGCCGGTACCGCCTACGTCCAGATCCTCCCCAGTCTGCGAGGCTTCGGCGCTTCGGCCGAATCACAGGTCGCCTCGGCACTCAACCGCGTCGGAGCGCCTGCAGGACGGCAGCTCGGGCAGCAGCTCGGCAGCGGAGTGGACTCCGGGCTCTCGGGGACGCTGGCCCGGCTGCGAACTCGGATGGATGAGCTGAGCCGGTCCGGTTCGGACTCGATGTCCGCGCTCGCACGCGGCACCGCGCCCGTGCTCGACCAGCTGGCGAAGGTGAACCCGATCCTCGGCCGCGTCCGCGACGGCTTCACCTCCAGCCAGGCCGCCGCGTCGGCGTTCTCCGGCGCGGCCGGAACCGTCGGCGGGCATCTGCGGACGCTGACCGACGCGACCAGCCGACTCGGCACTGGCTTCACCGCGATGGCCTCGGTCAGCGAGAACGCCCTGGCGCGCACGGGATCGGCGATCAGCCGGAGCCTGCTCGCGCCGATCCGGGGCGCGGAGACGATCCTCGCGGGCTACGGAATCACCGCCTCCACCATCTTCACCGGCGCTGGTGTCGCCGCGGTCGGCATGGGCATCCGCTTCGCGGCCAGCCAGGAGCAGGCCGAGATGGCGTTCAGCACGATGCTCGGCAGTGCCCAGAAGGCACAGGCGTTCGTGGTCCAACTCCAGGACTTCGCCGCGCGGACCCCGTTCGATCTGCCGAGCGTGACCACCGGAGCTCAGAGGTTGATGGCGTTCGGTGTCGCGGCGAGCGACGTGTTGCCGACGCTGACCGCGATCGGTGACGCCGTGGCCGGAATGGGTGGCTCGGCGGAGCAGATCCAGCAAGTCGTGCTGGCGATCGGGCAGATGTCAGCCAAAGGAAAGGTGCAGGGGGACGAACTCTTACAGCTGACCGAGGCCGGTATCCCGGCGCTTCGGATTCTGGCCAACCAGTACGGCGTCACGACCTCCGCGATGCAGGACATGGTGTCCAAGGGCCTCGTACCCAGCGCCGAGGCGATCCCGAAGCTGATGGCGGGCATTGAGCAGGGCACGCGCGGCGCGGCCGGGGAGACACAGGCGTTCGCCGGGATGATGGCCAACCAGGCCACGACCTTGACGGGGATCTGGAGCAACTTCAGCGACAACTTCCACCGGGCGATGGGCCAGCTCGTCGGCCCCGTCCTGCCGCTGATCAAGACCGCGCTGAACGGGCTGACGACCGGTCTCGATGCGCTGCCAGGGCTGATCGCGCGCTTCCAGGAATCGGCGCGGCCGGTCGCATCCGTTGTGGGAGCGGCGTTTCGTGACGTGGCCGCGTTCGTGACCGGCTCGGTGATCCCAGCGCTGCGCGCCTTGTGGACAGCAGTTCAGCCCGTCGCGGTGATCGTCGGTGGAGCCTTGCTTGCGGCCCTACGTGGCGCCGCCTCACTGCTGCGGGACTACGTCGGCCCCGCGCTGGTCGCGGTCTCAGGCTGGATCCGGCCACTGATGCCGGTGATCGTCGGCGTGGCCGCTGCTTTCGTTACCTGGTACGGAATCGCGGCGGCCGTCGGCGCGGTGACCCGGGCGGTCGCGCTCGCGCGTGCGGCGCTTGTCGCGGTGCGGGTTGCCTGGACGTTGCTGAACCTGGCGTTCACCGCTTCGCCGATCGGGCTGATCGTCGCCCTGGTCGTCGGCCTGGTCGCCGCGATCGTCTATGCCTGGAACAACTTCGAGGGCTTCCGCACCGTCGTGCTCGCCGTGTGGCAGGCGATCCAGGTCGCCGCGCAGTGGGCCTGGTCCAATGTGCTGAAACCGGCCTTCGACGGCATCGTGACCGGAGTCCAGGCCGTCGGCCAGTTCTTCACCTGGCTCTGGCAGTCGGCGATCAGCCCCGCGCTGACCGCGATCGGGTCAGCCGCGACCTGGCTGTGGTCCAACGTGCTCTCGCCCGTCTTCACCTTCATCAGCCTTGCCGCGCGCGTGCTGGCCGCGGTGCTCGTGACGGTCGTCGTCACGCCTATCGTGCTGGCGTTTCGGTTGTTCGCCGCCGTGGCCACGTGGTTGTGGTCCAACGTGCTGTCGCCGATCTTCGGCTTCATCGGCAACCTCGCGCTGTGGCTGTGGAACAACGCGATCCGACCGGTCATCGACTTCATCGTCGCCTACTTCCGGATGTGGGCGCAGGTCGCGACCTGGTTGTGGCAGAACGCGCTTCAGCCCGCGCTCAGCGCGATCGGTGCGTTCTTCGGCTGGCTCTGGTCCGATGCCGTCCAGCCCGCGCTAAGCGCCATTGGTGCGTTCTTCGGGTGGTTGTGGAACAGCGCCATCCAGCCCGCGATCAACGGCATCGTGGCGGCGGTGCAGTGGCTCGGCTCCGCCGCCTCCTGGCTGTGGACCAACGCCGTGCAACCAGCGATCAACGCGATCGGCTCGGTGATCTCGTGGCTGTGGCAGACCGTGGCGCTGCCGACCTTCGCGCTGCTGCGCGACGGGCTGAACGCGGTCGGAGCGGCCTTCACCTGGGTCTACCAGAACGTGATCAAACCGACCTGGGACGCGCTGGGCACGGCGCTGCGCTGGGTCTACGACCACGCAATCTCGCCCGCCTTCAACGCGGTCAAGGATGCCGTTCACGCTGTGGGACAAGCGTTTTCCGACGCCGTTGACTGGATCGGTCGCGTCTGGGACCAGATGAAGAAGATCGCGGCGGTGCCGGTGAATTTCGTGATTGATCAGGTCTACAACCACGGGATTCGGGCCGTCTGGAACTGGGTCGCCGATTTCCTGGGGCTCGGGAAGCTCGCCGAGGCGCAGCCGATTTCCTTTGCAGGAGGCGGAATCCTGCCCGGCTACGCGCCCGGCCAGGACGTCATTCCCGCGCTGCTCTCGCCCGGCGAATCTGTCCTCACCCCGGAGGCTACCCGCCTTGTGGGCGCGGACACCGTGCTCGCGCTCAACGCCGCTGCGTCGGGTCGCCCCGCCACCGTTGTCGGCGGAAGCGTCGCCCGCTTCGCGGGTGGCGGGGTCGTGTCCTCCCTGCTGTCGTTCGTACAGGGCATCGGCGAGAACGTCGTCGACCTGTTCACCGACCCGGTGGGCTGGATCAAGAAGCACGTCGGCTTCGGCGACTCGCCCTGGATCACCATGCTGGCCCAAGCACCCGCGCACCTCATCGGCAAGGCCGTCGACTGGCTGTGGGACAAGATCAACCCCTTCACCTCCGGCGACAGCGGCTCGGCGCCGAGCGGGAACCTGGATGCCTGGATTCGATCCGCGATGCTGTTCACGGGCGTTCCGGCGAACTGGGCGGGTCCGCTGCACACGCTGATCATGCGGGAGTCCGGCGGCAATCCGCGCAGCATCAACACGTGGGACGCCAACGCGCAACGCGGGGACCCGAGCCGCGGACTCATGCAGACGATCGGCGCGACCTTCGCCGCCTACCGCGATCCCCGTCTCTCGCCGGACATCTATGACCCGATCGCCAACCTGGTCGCGGGCATTAACTACATCAAGGCCCGCTACGGCACGATCTTCGCCGTCCAGCAGGCCGTCGGCTCGACCCCCGCCGGGTACGACCAGGGCGGCTGGCTCCCGCCCGGCCTGTCCACTGTGTACAACGGCACAGGGAAGCCGGAGGCAGTTTTCACTGCCGAGCAGTTCGCCACGCTCGGCCGCGCCGTCGACACGCCGAGCCAGCCGCACATCACCGTCTACGCGCGCACCGACGCCGATCCGGAACACATCGCTCACACGGTTGACCGCCACCTCGCGCTCGGCGCGAGGCTGTAGGAGGTGGCCATGCCGCAGGGCGCGAATGTGTGGACCCTCGACTGGCTGACGCTCCACCCCGACGGCGAACACCGCGATGCCGTCGGGGTGCAATGGATTCTTACGCAGGAGAAAGGTTTCTGGGGGACGCCGGGAACGAACGCGACGTTCTCCTCCCGGCTCGCGCGTCACGGTGCCTACCGGTCGCCGGGCTGGAAGAAGCAACGCACGATCTCGCTGACCGGACGTGCCTACGCCGAGGACTACACGGTTCTACGCCAGGCCGAGGCGCAGTTGCTCGGCCTGCTGTCCGATCCGCGCGCACCTCGGGCGCTCACCTGCTACTCCGAGCTGGGTGCACTGACCTGTGACGTCTTCCTCGACGACGAGATCCTGTGCAGCCCGGTGTCCGTGGTCAGCGAACCCGGTATCGAGTTCAGCATTCAGGTCGTCGCGCCCGACCCCGCGAAGTACTCGGTCGAACGCCAGACCATGACGACCGGGTTGCCCCAGGACAGCGCGGAAGATGGGCTCGACTTCAACCAGGTCGTGCAGCCGGACAAGAATCAGGGCCTGTTCTTCGGCATGGGCGCCGACGACGACGGGCTGCTGTTCGGCACCTCCAACGCGACCGGCTTCATGCGCCTGACCAACCGGGGCAGCGCACCGACCACACCGGTCTTCACTCTGTACGGCCCGCTGACGAAACCGACCCTCACCGCGGGCTCAGCGACGATGCGCTACAACGGCACGCTCACGGCCGGAGAGTACGTCGTCATCGACCCCAACGCCCCCAGCGTCCTGCTCGGCGGTGCGGCTGTCCGGCGCCACCTGCTCAACCCCGCCCAGTTCGACGGGTTCGCCATCCCGCCGGCCAGCCGAACCGGCGGCCCCGGCGTCCTGTCGGTCGGCCTCACGCACTCCGGAGCACTCACCGATTCCGGCTATGTCACCGCAGTCTTCCGCTCTGCGTGGTTCTGATCTCCCTATCCCTTTGCTGTGAAAGGAAACCCTCCATGGGCGTGTACTCCGACGAACCCGATCCGCCGGTCTACTACCAAGCCGTCGAGGCGAACGACTGCGTCCGCTACACCGACGTGCGGCAGGCGAAGTGGTTTATGGACCGCATAAACGCGGCGTTCGGCGGGCAGGCGTCGACCAACGTCCGAATGGCTGACGACGGCACTACGATTCGCTGGTTCGGCTACTACTGGCTGCGCCTGGGTGACTGGCTCTACAAGGGAAACACCGCGATCTCCGATGAGGTGCTGAGGGCGTCAGGACTGCGGCCGGTCCTCACCACCTGGCCTATTACCTCGGCGCAGGCCGAGCCGGAGACCGGGGCGTAGCGCGTGGTGTCCCTGGCTGCGTCGGCGGCCTCGGCGGTCGACCCGTGGGCAGTGCAGTCGCGGATCGGGCTCACGGATGCCCGGCTGGCCCTCGACTCGGTGTTGATGCCGCGCCCGAACTTGAGCTTCATCGACTACCGCAGCGGCGTGATGGCGTCCGGTGACACCGGAGGTGTCGGGGGCAGCTCGCACATGGCGATGCGGGTCAAGCCCGCCAGCTCGGGCCTCGCGGTCACGGTCGAGATGGGCAACGCCGTGATCAACACCCCGTCGATGGGCGCGTACATGTGCGCGCTGGACTCGGTGAAGACGTTGCCCCTGGCGGCCTCCAGCGCAACCACGAACAGGGTCGATCTCGTGGTGGCCAGGGTGTACGACGACCTGAACCCGGCGATCGCCTCGGCTTCGGGAGTACGGAAGTTTTCCGTCGAGGTCTGGCAGGGTGACCCGGCGACTGGGACGCCGAGCATTCCGGTGCCGACGCCCACGGCGGGGTGGACACCACTGGCGGCCATCACGGTCGCGAAGGGCGTAACAACGCTCACCACGGCCGACATCAGGGACATGCGCGGCCCCGGCCTGGTCGCGCGCGGAGGACTCAGGGCGCTCTACGGAGAGGACACGAAACCGACCTCCGCCGCTTTCCAGGAGCCAGGGGCGTTTCCCGGCGAGCAGCGCTGGGTGCAGAGTCCGGGTTTCCAGCACCAGGTCTGGTACGGCGCGGGTTCCGATGCGTCCACCTCGGGTTGGCGCGGCGTGTACAACTGCCTCAGGTACTACGCCGCCGCGCCCCCCGGCGAGACAACCTGGACCGACGGATTCGGTGCCAGCAGGGAAATCTGCCGGGTGGACATCGCCGACCCCGGAGTCCCGTACTTCGTCTACCCGACCGGCCGAGCGGTCGTGACGCTGTCGGCCAACTGCGCCGCCGACCTTCGGATCAACCTCGGCTCCCAGACCGGGGTGGACATCAACTGGACGAGGTTCAATACCTACGGCGCTTCCGCTGACAAAGTCTGCGTGCCCAACGCAGCCGCCATGCACTACGGGCCGCTGACCGGTGCGCAGAGCATCGTTCTCAGCGTCGGCATGCGCGACAGCGTGACCGCCTACTCGGGATTCGGGTATCGCGGGAACGACACCGGAGCGAACGTGCTGTCGGCACTCGTGTACCCCTCGACCGTCCAACCGCCAGCGGTGTGACCATGAGTCCGGAATGGAGGGTGATGGTCGCGGAGACGACGACCGGCACCCTGCTCGCCGACGTCACACCCCGAGATCTGCCGTCGTTCACGCGCAAGCTCACCGACCGTGGACAGTGGACGGTCAACGTGATGCCCGACGACGCGGCGAACACGAACACCGATTTCCACGCGCTCACCGACGCCGGACGCTTCACGTGGGCGATCCTCTGCGGACCGGTGGTCGTGCAGGCCGGGCCGACGTTCACGTACTCCTACAGCGAGTCGACCCGCACCTTGTCGGTGTCCGGCACCGGCATCGCGGGCCTGTTCGATCGGCGGGTCCTGCGCAACGCCGTGCTCTACACCTCGATCGTGAACCCGTCCGAGGATGTGACGATCTCCAACCGCTCCCTGCGCGGAATCGCCCGGGACCTCGTCGCGATCAACCTTGCACAGAACGGTTACGGCCTGCCGATCGACCTTCCCGCCCCGGAGACCGGGCCGAACGTGAGGACGTACTACGGCTACGACCTCGCGAAGCTCTGGGATCGACTGGACGACCTGTCCAAGGTCCTCGAAGGGCCGGAGCTGGACTTCTGGCCATACCTCGTACCGGGGGAGAACAAGCTGCGCTGGCAGATGCTCATCGGTAGCCCGCTGCTGGGCGACCAACAGTCTGCGGCCGTGTGGGACTACGGGGGCGCGCTGTCAGCGATCGACGTCGACGTCAACGGCTCGGCCTCGCCCGCCACCCGCGTATGGGTCAAGGGATCCGGCAATGAACGCGGCCTGCTCACCGGCTACGCCGAGGACCCCAGCCTCGTCGCGCTCGGTTTCCCACCGACCGACTTCGTGGACGGCGACCACACCTCGGTCACGGAGGTCAGCACCTTGCAGAGCTACGCCACCGCAGACCTCAAACAGTTCAGCTCGGCGACCGAGACGTGGAAGTGCTCGGTGCGGATCGACGGAGCGACCGGGACGGGCCAGGAGGTCTCGCCCGCGCTGGGCAGTTGGAGCCTTGGCGACGCCCCGCAGTTCGGGGTCAGCGGGCATCCGTGGATTCCCGACGGGCAGTACCGACGGCGGATCCTCGCCTACAGCAACAAGGACGAAGCCTCGGTGCAGCTCGACCTCCAGCCGACCCCGGCGGCGTTGTGATGCCGCAACCGCCGGGCAGCGGCACGCTCGCCGAGCAGCTGCGCGCCCTGCAAGCCCGCATCGACGAGCTGGCCCGCGCCCGGCCGGCACTTCCCGCCTGCGTCGTCCGCCTCACCGCCGACGCCGACCTCACAGCCGGGCAGGACGTGTTCGCGCAAGGAAGCTGGAGCGCCTCCTACGATCCGCTCGCCCAGTTCGTCGCGGGCTCGCCAGGAGCGCCGTCCTACATCCAGCTCGCGCGGGCAGGCTACTACCGCGTCCACTACCACTGCGCAGTCACCGGGGCGAACGGCACGGCGACCGCGAAGGTTACGGCCAACAGCTCGGCCGCTGTGGGTAACTCGCTGGCCACCGACGCCAGCGTGTTCCCCGCGCAAGGCTCCGACGGCGCGGTGCTCGATGCGCTTCGCTCGCGGGTCTACCTCAACGTCGGCGACAAGCTCTACTGGTCGAACTGGTGCAGCGCCGCCGCCACGCTCAAGTCGGCCTCGTTCGGCGTCCCGACCGAGCTCACCGTTCAGTACGTGAGTTCCCAGTGATGTCGAAGGAGCGCTGCTGACGTGCTTCCCCGCCCACTGGTCACGGCGTTGACGATCCTGATCGCAGCCGCCTGGACCGGGAACGTGATCGTCGGCTTCATCGCGCCGGAGCGGCACGACCCGACGATCAACGCGGTCTTCGCCATCGTGGTCGGCGCCGTCTACGCGCTCGGGCACCGCAGCAAGTCCAAGGCCAAGGCGGCACGGCGGCGGCTGGCCGAACTGATCGCCGGAGAACCCGACGACCCCAAGCCCAACGAGGACGATCCCGATGAGTGACCTGTGGGCCTATGTGTTCGAGTCCGCGGCCTGGGCACTGCTCGGGTTCGTTGGCGGCTACCTCCTCGGCCGCGCCGCCCGGGACGTTCACCGCGTCGCCACCGCCATCACCACGGAGGACACCGTGCCCGACGACCAGCCGCCGCGCTCTCGCCTCCGTGCCCCTGGTGGCCACGTAATCCTGGGGCTCGTTGTCGTCCTGCTCGGCGTGCTCACCGTCGCGCAGGGCATCGTGACCAACAACGCGACCCGCAGGATCGCCGAATGCCAGGCCGCCTACAGCAATGGCTTCGCCGACGCCCTCGATGCCCGCGCCGATGCCACCGCGGATGCGCAGACCGCGCTCGACGAGCTAATGAGAGCGATCAGCGGCTACCTGGCGAACCCGCCCGTGCCGCCGGACAAGGTGCGCACGGCGATCGGGGACTACCTCGCTCAGCGTGCGAAAGCCGAGTCTGAGCGCCAGCAGCACCCCTACCCGCCCCCTCCCCGTGATCTATGCAGATGAGGTGACCATGGACCACAGCCCGTCCCCGGACGGGGTCGACGATGTTCCAGTGATTCCGATGCACCGGAGCACGAGCCGTCGGCCACTGCTCGACGCGATCCACTCGGGTGCCTGGAAGACGCTCCTCGGCACGCTCATCACGGCGGGCGTGACCTTCGGCCTGCTCAACGCAGAGCAGGCCACCGTGGTGAACAACATCGTGGCCGCCGCCGCAACCCTGCTCACGATGATCACCTCGGCGGTCGCGCAGTGGCACATCCTCGGCAAGGCCGAGCCCGCGGTCACCCCCGTCGCTGATCCTCGCGACGACGCCGGAACCCCGCTGCGGCCGAGCAGCAGCTCCTAGCCGAGCGCCCGGGTGTTGATCCGGGCGGCGAACTGGCGGGCCGCCTCGCCCTTCGCCGGATCAATCGCCGCGACCAGCATGCCGTCCGAGCTCTCAACGGACAGGTACAGCTCTCGCGAGTCCCGCTTCTTCTTCGCGGCGAAGGCCAACAACCCGAGCGCGACCAGCCTGGTCGCGGTCACCCGGCGCTCGATCTGCCCGGCGGTCTCCACCGTGGCCCGAGCACCGGCCAGCGCGACCGCCTGGCCCTTGTAGGTCACCTGCCCGTCCACGATCAGTACACCCTCGAAGGCGTCGCCGGACACGTGGGCGTCCGCCTTCGCGCCCGCGTCGTCCCACTCCTTCTTCAACCAGTTCTTGAACCGGCCCACGACTTCCTCCCTCGAAGCACAACGCCCCCGGCTGTCCACGCGGACGGCCGGGGGCGTTTTCGCGTTTCAGCAAGCCCTCGCGAACGGTGCAGAGTCCTTGATCGCCTCCAGCCTGGCCCGACGGGAGAGCAAGGCATCAACCGCTTCCCCGACCACCTTAGTCGAGTTGCCCACCTGATCGAGTGAGGCGACGCGAACCAGATCTCCCGGACGAAGCTTCTGCACCAGCTCGCGCCAGCCGTGCCCGATCTGGGTGTTATAGCCGACGTCGGTAATCACAGTCGTGCAGCCATGCCAGCGAAGAAACCAGACCAACGCCTCAAGATTTCCCGCAGGCGCGTTGGGCTTCACCTTCGCGTAGCCGTAGACCGTCATCAGAGACCCACCGCTGCGGGGCCGACCGGCAGGTCGTTCTCCCTGCGGTACGCCTCATACGCGTCGTAGACCTCGTCCGGGATACGGAAGCCGACCTCGAAGCCCTGCTCCTCCGCCCACTCGCGCGCCAGATCGCGATACTTCTTCTTCGGCAGCCGGAACCGCGACGGCTCGTTCGCCTTCGCCCGGTACCACCTCGGGTCGTGCGCTTCCCGTGGGCCAGCCGGCGAGGACTTCGTACGCGCGGCGACGGTACGGCGGGAACGTGACTTGCCCGCCACCTGGTGACGCCCCAAGCTGCGGGCCGCCTCCAAGAACGGCCGGAGCAGCTCGCGGAGCTGTTCCGCGTTCGCTGCGGTCAGGTCGCTCCGGTACGCCTCGCCATCGAAGGCCCACAGGATCGTCTCGTCGGCCAGCTCGCCTGAGTCGAAGTCGTCGACAACCTGCGTTATCTCTGCCATCTGTCGCCTCCCTAAGCAGCTCGCGTCCGAGCGGTCCGATTACGGCCCATAGTTGCGATATTCCGTACCTTGCTCGCACTTCTGCGAGTCCGCGTCCTGGCGTGCAGGTAGCGCCGGACCAGCTGACGGGGGACCTCGACTCCAGCCTGGAGGTAGCCGTCAACGTAGCTGTATTCGCGGGTGCCGACGCGTTCCAGCGTGTTGCTGTCGAAGGTGTCCAGCCCCTCGGAGAGGCAGCGCCAGCACTGCACCCGCTGAGTGAGACAGCCTCGGTGAGCTCCGTCTTCCTGGACGATGTAGCCCTCGTGGAGCTGGTCCCAACCATGGCCGAGCACGCGGCAGCGGAGGTGCTCCAGTGGTGCGTTCTCCAAGTAGTCCAAGATCTCGGGGTCAAGATCATTCAACCCCTTAAGCGACGACATGCGGAGATCATCTCCCTTGCGAAAAAATGTCATCCAATCGCACGAGATTGCACACCACAGTGTTTGAAAGCGCAACAAGATCGACACGGAAAGTGGACAGGAGCGCAGGTCCGTCACTCGGATGCACTAGAAACGGTGGGTTCTGCGCGAGGGAGCCCCAGCAGTGCGATTGCGCATGGGACGTGCGCAATCGCTAACCTCGTCACTATGGCTGCTGAGCACGTGATTGTGACGTCAACGACCGACGAAGAGGCCAAGGCCCGCGACCTCGCCGCGAAGGTGATCGATGCGAACCTGGGTGCCTGCGCGCAGGTGGTTGGTCCGGTCACCAGCGTGTACCGCTGGGAGGGAACGGTGCAGACTGACCAGGAGTGGCGCGTCGAGATCAAGACCACTGCGGACCGGGTCGCTGAACTCACGGAAAAGATCAAGAGCTTGCACTCGTACGACCTGCCCGAGGTCATCGCGACCCCGATCGAGGGCGGCAGTGCTGAATACCTGAACTGGCTGGTCGAGGAGACTCGGGGTTAGTTCGCGTTACTGGCGGCGAGGCGGCTTGCGAGCTGCTGGCGAGTACGGCCAGCAGACCCGTGATCCGGCAGCATCTCGACGACTTCCCAGAGCTTGTCGACCGCGAGGGTCGCTTCGGTCTTGGTGGCCAGCGGCGCGGCCTTGGCGGTCAACTCCTCCACCCTGTCGAAGTTGCCGCCTCTCACCGCCGACTGCGCAAGGTCGGCCAGGACCAGAGCGCGCACCTTGTTCTCCGTCGGCGCAAGCGAGCTGAGCAGCGTGCTGGCGAGCTGATCCGTTTCGCGATGCGCGACACGCCCATAGGTGGATACGGCCAAGCTGCCGAAGCGGTTGGGGCCGAAAAACGACGTCCAGGGCCGGGACTCCGACGTTGCGTAGTCGAAGACGACAGCCGCCTGGTCCATGGCGCGCAGCGCTGCCGAAGCGTTGCCGACCGCAGCTTCCTCTTCGGCGAGTCGGGCAAGGATCCAAGCCTGGGTGGACGGGTCCGCTCCGCGGACGCGTTGACTGGCGTCCACAAGCATCCGGACCGCTCCAGGCGAATCGTCGTCGCTGGCAGCAAGATACGACCAGTACCCGAGGACACAGGCTTCGAGCGCCGGGTCGCCCGCTTCGCGGGCAGCACTGATCGCGTTCTCGTACACCTTGACTGCTTCATCCGTGCGGGCCAGATCGAACAGCAACCAGCCTGCTAGGGCAGCGGTCTCGCCTGCTGCGGACGTCAGGCGTCGGTGAAGCGATTCGTTGTTCGCGGTTGCGATCATCCGCTTAAGACCCTGGTGGTGGTCGCGCAGCTCCGCGATCAGCTCGCGGGCAGGCGTGGTCTCCTCGGCGTGGAAGTAGTCTCTCGTCTTCTTCTCAGCCATGGCGGTCGTAGGCGCGTCCGCTGGGCGCTTACCCGCCATCGTGTCGCTGAGGCGCATCCAGGGCGAGTCGTCGCTGAGGCGCTTCCCGGGCGCGTCGCTGAGGAGCCCGGAACTCGTGGTAACGATCGCGGCCCCGGCGATCTTGAGTACGTCACGTCGGTGCACATCGTCAAGGGTAGCTGGACCAGGCGATGTATCCGAGTCCCGCGAGGTATACGGCCCCCAGAACCACCCCAACTCCCGAGGTATATGGAGGAGCGTCGCCCACCGGCGTAGCTTCTTGATGTCCGACGGAGCGGGAGCATTCGCACGCTCAAGACGGCTGACCTGCACCTGGCTGATGCCCAGCCAACTACCGAGCGTCATTTGCGACACGATAGGGTCACATGCGTGCCGGTACGCCTTGAAGAAGCGGCCGAAGTGCTGGGAGGCGAGCGCCGTACGGATGTCGGCTCGCTGCCAGAAGTCCGCGGGACGTGTGGGCGCCGAGCCGGCACCTTCGCCGCACGTGACGCATGATTCAGTGCTGCGGCTTCCGTCAAGGTCTGCGCCACAGCCTGGGCACTGACGCCGGAACTGCGCCATCTCATCTCCCCGCCCTCAAGATGCTGCGGGCAGTGTAGTCGCATAAACACGGCTCGTGCAGGAGCTATACGTGCGATGTATATCCGCAGGTTACGGGCTATACCTCGCGGTCGTTGTGCTGTAACGCCGTCTGCGAAGAAGCTCGGATCATGGAAACCATCCTGGAGATCACGGAGAGCACCGGCGCAGGGGGCCGAATGCTCGACGGAGAACTGCCTTCGGGGTTGTCCCATCCGTACGGGAGGAACACCGCTGCGTGTGCGACGTACCGGGGCGGACACACCTTCACCTGGACGCGCGGAGACGACTGGATCGCCGTGCAGCGCGGCCGAGTGGCCAACGCTTCCCAATCGCGGCTGATCAAGGACGCTCACCCAAGCGTGCCACCGATCTATGGCTGGCGGCCGATCATTGCCGCGATCCCTGCGCCAGCACCTCAGCTCTGGCAAGGCTCGGAGGAAATCGTGACGGTAGCCGACGCATGGCTGACTGCGCGCAGGGAGCAGGAACGTCGTAAAGCGCTCCAACTATAAAGACGTCCCGGCCGTCGCCTTCCCTTCCTCGAAGAAAGACGGCCGGGGCTTGGACGCAGCGGCCCTGGGGATGCTTTGGGGGCCTCCAGGGCCGCTGTGCACGAAACGAGGTGAAGCTGATTATGCAACCAGTCACCGACGAGGAGCGCCCACACGTCGAGGCTCTGGCCCGCCTTGTATTAGGGGGCTTCAAGCAGGTCCAGAAGCCTGGCGCCGAAGGTCTGCACTACGAGCGTCGGCGCGGCGCGGTGATTGACATGGTTTCCGTGGAACGTATGGAAGGTGCCTTGGCGGCACGCTGGCTAATCAGCGACTACTTCGACGGTGACTCGACCGCCGAACCGCTGTGGCACAAGGTGGGGACGGTCGCGGAGGTGGTCAGAGCGTTGCTGGCTCTACCTCCGGACGGCGCACCGGGAGCGCCAACTCTCCCCGTTCCGCGAAGCAGCGATCTGCTGATTCCGCCGGGCGGCTTGTTGCTGCCGCACGGGTCGTGACCAGTGGCCCAGGGAAAGGTCGAGAACACGCATGGCCAGGCGTGCTGCACGACAACGTACTTCACCGGATCGTCCCCGGCAGAGGTCGGTGGCTACGAACACGGAAAGAGACCTTCGCCATCGCAGCCTGCGGCACCGTCTGCGTGCTCCAGCCTTCGCCGAAGGACGCCAAGTATTGCCGTAGCACCGCGTGCTGGCCCACGCCGCGCCCCAGAGACACAGCGGACGAGGCGACCGCTGCGGCCCCTCCAGCGAAACCGCGGCTGCCTCCACTGCCTAAACGAGTTCCACAACCAGTACCGCCCAAAAGAAACACCCGAGCTAATCCCGGCACGGGCCTGTTCGATGCAACGCGAAGGGAATAACGAAGCAGTGACGAACCCGGTCGGAGACACTAGCAACGGAAATCAGGAGAACGGCTCCACCACCAATAACCAGGAGCAGTCCGCGGGGTGCCAGCCGTCGGTAGATCAGTCCCAGTCGGGCTCGGGCTGGGGACTGAGCGTGTGGGACGACTAATCCGCCGACTAACGACAGCGATCTGACTGAACGACCCACCGAAGTCGAACGAAAAGGAGAAATTCATATGAGCATGATGTCGATCACCGACGCAGACGAGCGTTTCGGGTTGGGGATTCGGAGGGGATTCGTGCCGACGGCCGAGCCGGTCTCAGACACGGAGGTCACGCCCTTCGGGCTCACGCTGCGGACGTGCCCGAATCCTCGCGATGTCGTCCTCGTGACTTCCGTTGATGGCATCACGATGGCCACCGAAAGTGTGACCGAGCAGTCCACGGACGGCCAGGACGAAGGGGACACCCGGTACGACACCGCCAACGACATCTGATGCCGCCAGTGAACGGGGCCGAGAGGATCGGCGCTGACGCCACGAACTCTGAACCGGACTCGAATGCCAGCACGGTGCTGGTGTTGACCGAGCCGATCGACAAATCTGCCGATCTCGTCATCAAGGAACTGGACAAGCGGGGCGCACGGGTATTCCGAGCCGACACCGGCGACTTCCCGCTCTCGCTGGAGGTGAGTGCATGGTTCGACGGCACCTGGCACGGCGAGATCCGCGGTCCGGACGGATCGGTCGACCTGCGCGAGGTAGGTAGCGTGTATGTCCGCAGGCCGACCGCGTTCACCTTTCCAGAGTCGATGACCGACGCCGAACGGCGGTTCGCCGCCCGTGAAGCCCGTCGGGGGTTTGGCGGAATTCTCATGAGCCTGCCCTGCTCGTGGGTAAACCATCCCTCCAAGGCGGCGGACGCGGAGTACAAGCCCTTCCAGTTCCTGACCGCCTCGGCGGTCGGGCTGAACGTGCCGCGCACCGTGATCACCAACGTCCCGGACGACGCCGCCAAGCACAGCGCTCGCCTGGGTTCCTCGGTCGTCTACAAAACCCTCTCGGGCGCTTCCGTGCCCGACGGGGAGCGTGTGTCGCTGGTTTACACGAGTCCAGTCATGGCCTCGGACATGGCGGACAGCCGGGTCGCGCTCACCGCGCACCAGTTCCAGCAGCGAATCCCCAAGGTGCGGGACGTGCGGGCAACCGTGGTCGGCAAGCGAGTGTTCGCCGCGAACATCCTGACCGACGACGAGACCGCAGGGAACCTGCTGGACTGGCGAGCGGACTACAACGCATTACGCTACGAGCCCGTGAGCCTCCCGGACAGCGTCGAGTCGTCACTGCTGAGGATGACCGAACGCCTTGGGCTGTCCTTCGCCGCCGCCGACTTCGTCGTGACGGCAGACGACCAGCATTACTTTGTCGACCTGAACCCCAGCGGGCAGTGGGGCTGGATCGAGGAGGCCACGGGCCTGCCCATCGCAGCCGCGATCGCCGCCCAGCTAACAGGAGAGGACCAATGACAGCCACGATCAGGCTCGACGGTCAGCAACGAGAACTGGCCTACAACCTCAACCAGGCGCTGATCGAGCAGATGGTGGACACGGGCAAGCTGACCACGCCTGCATGGCAAGAAGCCTTCGAGGCCGTTCCGCGGCACCTCTTCGCGCCGCGGTTCACCCTCCCGGACAACCTGGGCGGTCACGCCCTCGACTTCGGCAACGAGGCGCAGCGGGAGGAGTGGCTTCGCGCGGTCTACCAAAACGAGGCACTGCTCACTGACTTCGACGAGCACGACATCGCCACGACATCGT
This sequence comes from Amycolatopsis sp. NPDC059021, assembly GCF_042739895.1. Lineage (NCBI taxonomy): Bacteria > Bacillati > Actinomycetota > Actinomycetes > Pseudonocardiales > Pseudonocardiaceae > Amycolatopsis > Amycolatopsis sp. NPDC059021. The sequence goes on along the minus strand of NZ_JBHYIQ010000017.1, from coordinate 1,392 downwards.
GTTCGGCGCCGCCGGTCGTGGCGATCATGCTGGAGGCCAGCGTCGCATCCGACGGGGATATTGTGCTGGAGATCGGCACCGGAACCGGATGGACCGCTGCCCTGCTCGCCCACCGCCTTGGTTCGCACGCGGTCACGTCGGTGGATGTCAACCCGCAGTGTGTCGCCCAGGCACGGGAGCGGCTGAGCCGCCTGGGGCTGTCCCCAACGCTCGCAGCCGCAGATGGATACCTCGGCTACCCAGGGCAGGCTCCGTACGACCGGATCATCGCAACCGCGTCCCTGCGAAAGGTACCGCCCGCATGGTTGAGCCAGGTCAACCCGGGCGGGACCATCCTCACAGACCTGCGCGGCGACTTCGCGGGCAACCTGGCACGCCTCACCGTGGACGCCGCCCAGTACGCACACGGCCAATTCCTCCCCGAAACCGTGAGCTTCATGCCGCTGCGCAGCGAGGAGCAACCGTTCCAACAACTGCCCGAGCTGTCCTCACGCGCCGTCGGCGCACAGGGCGAACAGCGCACGACCGACCTCGAACCCGCCATGCTCCGGAAACGAGCGTTCGCCTTCTTCGCGCAGTTGGCCATGCCGGGAACACGGGCTGGCAGGATCAGGGTCACGGGCGGCACAACGTACTTCTGCCTCACAGACCCCCGCAGTCAGTCATGGGCGCGTGTGGAGGTGGACAGCGACACTGACACCGCTGATCGCCGGGTCGAGCAAGGGGGCGACCGTCGCCTGTGGGACGAGCTGGAGGCCGCACGCGAGCTGTGGCACGACCTCGAACTACCACGCCCGGAAGATTTCACGATCACGATCACGGTGCGGGGCGACCAGATCGTCTCCCATCCAGCCACGGATCGGCAATGGTCCCTACCGCTGTAGCACTGCCGATGGCCTGATCCGCCCCTCGGATCAGGACCACCCAGGGGGGGGCCCCCACGGGGGGGTTAGACCCACGGCCTGCCGGCACCACACACGAAGAAAAAAAAAAACCCCGGGGCGGGAATTTTTGACAAAC
>NZ_JBHYIQ010000017.1:0-362 GCF_042739895.1 Amycolatopsis sp. NPDC059021 | reverse complement strand
TGGTCTTGGGCCCCACCTGTTTGCGCCAGGCGGTGGGCCGTCCCGCCCCGTGGTATCAGCCCCCCCAGGGGGGGCCCTGCCTGTGGGTGGGCCCCCCCTGGCCGTGCCGCCTCGACTCGCGAAGAATCGCTACCAGCCGTGGGCAGAATGTGTGCACAGCCGGGAAACGCCCTGGTCGCAACCTGACACAGAATCGCAACTAGCTGAGACAGGTTTGATAGGATGAGTGCAGGTGAGAGGGCATCTCACCCCGAAAACACCAGGTCAGCACCGCAGTTGTCCCCTAAATGTGGCATGGGGTGCGTCCACCGCACCCAATGGGGCGTTGGGGGCGTGGGGGTCGCGGTGAGGACCACAGATTT
>NZ_JBHYIQ010000016.1:85309-134908 GCF_042739895.1 Amycolatopsis sp. NPDC059021 | reverse complement strand
CCCTCAAGGTGGCCTTACCAGCACGGGTGTCCTATGTGGACGCTGGCTCACGACCCGAGGGTTGCTCGCCTGACATAGGTGCCCAACGCACCCAGAGCGCCCCTCGGGCTTCCCCCGTAATCGCTCGACGTCCCGAACGCGCCGTTCAGGACACCGGCCCGGCGGCACCCACGGCCTCGCCCCCTTGCCCCGAACGCTCCGATCGAGACGCTGAACGTCCCGAACGCGTCGTTCGCGACGCCCGCGCGGCAGCACCAACGACCACCCACCCTTGTCCCGAACGCTCCGATGAGGACGTTCAACGTCGCGAACGCGTCGTTCGCGACACTGGCCCGCCAGCGCCAAGAGCCACCCACCCGCCCCGAACGGTCCGTTGAGGACGCTGAACGTCCCGAACGCGTCGTTCGCGACGGCCGACACCCCGATACCGGCGACCCCGGCGAACTGCCAGCGAAGCTACGACCTGCGCGCGTTGCGTTCGTAGACCAGCCGCAGGCCGAGCAGCGTCAGATCGGGGACGTGCTCGGTGATCGTCTCCGATTCGCTGAGCACCAGCGGGGCGAGCCCGCCGGTCCCGAGCACGGCGACCGGCGCGGCCCCGTCCGGCGACAGCTCGCGCACGATCCGCCGGACGAGGCCGTCGACCTGGCCCGCGAAGCCGTAGAGAATGCCCGACTGCAGGCATTCCACGGTGTTCTTGCCGATCACCGAACGCGGCGGCACGAGTTCGACCTTGCGCAACGCGGCGGCGCGGGCGGCCAGCGCGTCGACCGAGATCTCGATCCCCGGCGCGAACGCGCCGCCGAGGAATTCACCCTTCGCCGAGATCGCGTCCACATTGGTCGAAGTGCCGAAGTCGACCACCACGCACGCGGTGTTGTGCAGGTGATGCGCGGCCAGCGTGTTGACCAGCCGGTCCGCGCCCACCTCCTTCGGGTTGTCCACCAGCAGCGCGACGCCGGTGCGCACGCCGGGCTCGACGACGATCTTCGGCAGCCGCGGGTAGTAGCGCGCCAGCATCACCCGCAGCTCGCGCAGCACCGCGGGCACCGTCGACAGCGCGCTGATCCCGGTGATCGCGTCGGCGTACCGGCCGAGCAGACCCCGCATGGTCAGCGCGAGCTCGTCGGCGGTGATGTGCGCGTCGGTCCGCATCCGCCAGTCGCCGACGAGTTCCTCGCCCGAGTACAGGCCCAGCACGATGTTGGTGTTGCCGACGTCGACCACGAGCAGCACGAAGTTGTTCCTTTACTGCGGCGAGGCCGCCGTCCTGGGGTGGTTCAGCTCTCCGCGTGCAGCAACGCGTCGAGGCGGCGCGCGTCCGCGGTCTCGGCCACCGGGAACGCGATGGTGTCCTCCTCCGGCAACGTCACGGTGCCGCTGAGCAGGCCGGACCCCTCCGGCGCGTGGCCGGCGTCCGTACCGCGCTCGACGATCCGGTTGTCCGCGTCGACGAACACGATCCTCGGCTGGTAGGCGGCGGCCTCCGCGTTCTCCATCTGCCCGTAGGAGATCAGGATGACCAGGTCACCGGGGTGCACCAGATGCGCGGCGGCACCGTTGATCCCCAGCACGCCGCTGCCGCGTTCCCCCTTGATGACGTAGGTCTCCAGCCGCGCGCCGTTCGTGATGTCCACAATGGACACCTGCTCGCCCGGCAGCAGATCGGCGGCCTCCATCAGGTCCTCGTCGACGGTCACCGAACCCACGTAATGCAGGTCGGCCTGGGTCACCGTGACCCGGTGGATCTTCGATTTCAGCATCGTCCGGTACATCGTGGACTCTCCCTATTCCCCTGCGTCCAACTCAGCTGCCTCCGGATGCTCGGCGGCCTTGCCGAGCAGCACCGGAACGTTGTCGATCAGCCGGGTGCTCCCTACCCGGGCGGCGATCAGCAACCGTGCTTCACCGTCGACGGGCGCGGGCCCGAGGTCGGTTCCCCTCAACTCCAGATAGTCGACATCGACCGCAGGTCGCGCGGCCAGTGTCCGGTTCGCGGCGTCGAGCACCGCTTCGGCGCCCTCGCGCCCGACGAACGCCCCCGCGGTGAGGGCGGCCGACAGCGCTACCGCGTCCGCACGCTGTTCCGGCGTGAGGTACACGTTGCGCGAGGACAACGCGAGTCCGTCCCGTTCACGCACGGTCGGGACCCCGATCACGCGCGTGGGGATGTTCAGATCCGCCACCATGCGCTTGATCAGCACCAGCTGCTGGTAGTCCTTCTCCCCGAAGAACGCGTAATCCGGACGTACCAGGTTGAACAACTTCGCCACGACCGTGAGCACCCCGGCGAAATGCCCCGGCCGGGACGCGCCCTCCAGCTCGTCACCGAGCGGTCCGGGATGGACGGTCACCGTCGCGCCCTCAGGATAGAGATCCGACGCCTTCGGCACGAACGCGATTTCGGCGCCCGTCTCTTCGAGCGTCTTCAGGTCGTCCTCGAGCGGGCGGGGGTAGGCGTCGAAGTCCTCACCCTCGCCGAACTGCAGCGGGTTCACGAAGATCGACGCCGCCACGACGGTGTTCGGGATCCGCTTGGCGCGGCGCAGCAGCTCGCGGTGCCCGGCGTGCAGCGCCCCCATCGTCGGCACGAAGGAGACCTTGCGGCCCACCGCGCGCAACGCGCCGGTGACCTGGCTGACGTGCTCGGGCGGCTGGAACGTGTTCAGCCTGCCGCGGGTGAATTTCGGTGTGGTCACTGGATCTGCTGCCCTTCGGCGGGATCGTCGAGAAGATCGGTGAGCTCGGCGGCCGCGGCGCCGTCCAGCAGCCCGGCGGTTTCCGAGCGCGCGACCGTGCGCCTGGCGAGCGCGCGGTAGGCCGGGGCGACCTCGGGTGCCTGCTCGGTGAGCACGGCCAGATGCTTGCGGACGGTACCGAGATCACCACGGGCGACCGGACCGGTCAGTGCGCGATCCCCGTGCCGCAGCACATTATCCAATGCCGCCGACAACAACGGTGCGACGAGTCGCTCGGACTGGCCGATTCCGGCCTCCCGCAACAGTTCCGCGCAGTCGGCGACCAGCGTCATCAGGTGGTTCGCGCCGTGCGCGAGCGCGGCGTGATACAGCGCACGCGCAGATTCGGGCACCCGCACGGGCTCCGCGCCCATCTCGACGGCGAGTGCCTCGCCGACGTTCCACGCGGCCTCGTCGGCCCCCATCGCGGTGATCCCGATGCTGCACGCGGCCAGCCGCTCGAGGTCCTCGGACCGTCCGGTGAACGTCATCACCGGATGCAGGGCCAGCGGCAGCACGCCCGCTTCGGCGGCGGGCCCGAGCACGTCGACACCGTGTGCGCCCGAGGTGTGCACCACGATCTGCCCCTGCCGGAGCGAGCCGGTGGCGACCAGTCCGCGCACCATGCCGGCGAGCGCGTCGTCGGGCAGCGCGAGCACCACGAGATCCGCGCGCCGCACCACCTCGTCCGGGGGCAGCAGCGGCACATCCGGCAGCAGGCGTTCGGCCCGCGCCAGCGAAGCCGCGGACAATCCGGACGCCGCGACCACGGTGTGTCCCGCCCTGGCCAGCGCGGCACCGAGCACGCTCCCCACCCGGCCGGCGGACACGACACCCACCGCGAGTCGGGCGGGCCTCATCATGGCGTACGCCCGTGGACGCTCATGGCAGACTCCCTTTGCTCGTTCCAGTCCCGTTTTCTTCGCACGGGTACCAGACGACGCGGCGAGAGTAGCCCCGATCCGCCCGGAGCACGGGCCTCAGGTGACAAGCTTCACCCGGACCGGGTCACCCTGAGCGGGCGGTCTCCGCGAGCCGGACGGCCTCGGCACGGGCCGCTTTCAACGTGGCCAGCAGCTCGGCCTGGCGTTCCCGGTCGTCCTCCGTACGCAGTCCACGACGGTACAGAAAGGCCAATTCGGTCACACTGGCCTGGTAGAGCCCGACCGCCTTGGCGGCCCGTTTGCCGGACTCGCGCCGTGCCTGGCGCCGCCAGTCCCGGCGTCCCGGGAGGCTCGCGAGCAGGTCGACCTCCGACGGCGCGATCCAGCGGTTCGCGACCATCTTGGGCAACGCGGCGGCGACGATCCGCTGCTCACGGCGTCGCTGCAGCACCACGAGGTAGAAGACCCCGATGAACAGCGGGACCATGATCAGGAAGTACACGGTGAGGAACGTCTTCGATCCGCCGATCAGCGCGGCGCCGTTCCACAGCGCGTGCAGGCACACCGCCGCCACGTACCCGCCCAGCGGCGCGAGGATCCGCATCACCTTGCTCGCGGTGATCGCCGCGACCCCGATGCCGATGCCGGTGAGCACCGCGAACAGCGGATGCGTGAACGGCGACAGGACACCGCGCAGGAAGAAGGCGGCGAGCACCCCGGCGTTCTGGCCGTTCCCGAAGCCGTGGTCGGCGAACGCGCGGCCGAAGTAGTAGATGTTCTCCATGAAGGCGAAGCCGGCCGCGCTGAACCCGGCGTAGACGACACCGTCCACAACGCCGTCGAACTCGCTGGTGCGCCGCCACAGGATGAGCAGGACGAAGGCGCCTTTCAACGCCTCCTCGACGATCGGCGCGGAGACCACCGCGCTGAACGTGCTGCCCTGCCCGCTGCCCAGCAGCAGGTCACCCACGGCCTCCGCGGTGCTGTTGATGAGCAGCGCGGCGATCGCCGCCACGCAGGCACCCCAGGCGAAGGCCAGCAGCAGCAGCTTCGCGGGTTCGGGCTCCCAGCGGTCGACCCACAGGAACGTGGCCACGACCACCGCGACCGGCACGAGCGCCGCGAGGGTGCCGATCCCCACCGCGAGCACGCCGACGCGGGCCGTGGCGAGGCCGAACAGGAACAGGCCGCACAGGGCGACGGCGATGAGCCCGAGCACGGGTAGCAGGACGGTGATCCGCCGTGGCCTGCGCCCGCGGTCGAGAGTCGTCGCCGTGGAGGGAGGTCCGCTCACAGCGGGTCACCCTACGCACACCGCGCCGGGGCGGGTCCGCTCACCCGAACGCCCGGCACGAGATCAGTCCTCGGCACGACGGCGGCGCCGGGGCGTCGAACCGCCGGCACCGTGTGCCGCGAGCAGCTCGTTGACCGAGCGGCCCGCCGCGTGCGAACCACCGGCGGCGGCCTCTTCACGCTCGGCGGAGCGGCGGCCCCGCGACGCGGAACCGTTGGCCTCGGCGTCGTGCTCGGCCTGGTGGCTACCGGAACCGTTGACCGCGCTGCCGTTCCGCTCGCCGTTCACCGGCTGCATCCCGCGGCGGCTGGTGGACGCGCGCTCGGCGACCAGGCCTTCCCACGCGGGCGGCTCACCCTCGGGACGCCGGCGGCGGCCGCCGCCCGAGGCGGGGGCGGCGGACGGTGCCGGCTGGTCGTCGTCCGCACGACGGCGGCGTCCCCCGGTGCGGCCGAGGCCGCGTTCCGACGGCGGCGGGGCCGGTGTGGAGGACAACGGCGCCGGGGTCGGCGTCGTCGGTTCCTCGGGCGGATCCTCGGCCGGGGTGCGGTGCGCGCCGTGCCGGGACGCCGGGGTCTCGAGGATCGGCGAAAGATCCGACCGGGAGAATTGCTCCAGCTTGGACGGCTTGCGCTGTTCGGGCTCGGCGGGCGCCTGCGGCTCGGGACGCGCGGGCGGCAGATCGGTGCGCGAAGGCTGCCGGGCCGCGCGGGGCTGCTCCGGAGTCGGCTCCGTCGCCGGTTCGACCGGCGGCTGCGGCCGGTTCGGGCGGGCCCGCTCGGCGAAGTCGTCGCGGCTCGGGAACGCGGCACTCAGGTCGGACACGGCACGATCCGGCGTCCGGGACGCGGCCCAGCCCGGCTGCCATTCGGCGGTGTTCTCCTTGGGCGTCTCCGGCTCGGTGCGCGGGCGCGCGGGAGGCGCGACGCTCGAGGCCGGACGGCCACGGTCGGAAGGCTTCATCGCGGGCCGGGTCAGGTCCGGCTCCGCGGGCCGCTTCTCGACCGCGGGCATCCCCGGATTGCTCTGCTCGGCGTTCGGCCGCGGGCCGAACCGGCCCTGCGGCGCACCCGCGCGCGGCATCTGCGGCCGCGACGCCTCCGCCGGGCGCAGCTGCGGCCGGGAGGCTTCCACGGCACGCATCCCCGGCTGCGAGACCTCGGCGGGCCGGACGACGTCGGCCGCGGGCTGCGAAGCCTCCGAGCGGGGGACGTCACGGCGCGTGGCCTCGGCACGGGCGGGCGCCGGGCGGGACTTCTGCGGCTCCGGCGGGCGCTGCCGCTCGATACGCGTGGTATCCGTGCGCCCGGCCGCCGCGGCCTGCCGTCGTGCGGCCTCGGCCCGCAGCTCGGCGTCCTTCACCGCACGCGCGGCGGCGGTGTCGGCCAGTGGATCCGGCGGCGCCGGACGGGTCGGGGGTTTCCCCTCGGCGGGCGCCGGCTTCGGACGGGAAATCTGCTGCGTGTGCAGGATGTCGTCGCCGTTGTTCCCGGCCGCGGGTTTGCGGCGGCGTTCCGCCATCGGGACCTTGACGCGGTCGATCAGCTCGGTCGGCCGTTCGGTCTCGGTGGCCTTCTTGGCCTTCTTACCGCGGCCCTTCCCGGCGCCGTTGCGATTGCCGTTCCCGTTTCCGTTGGCGCTGCCGTTCGCATTGCCGTCGAGGGTCGCGCTGAGATTGCCGTTGCCACCGGTCCCGGCGAGCAGCTGGGCAGGGGCGGGCTTGCCGGTGCCGTCACCCCCGGTGACGAGCCGGTTCTCGTCGTGCAGCGAGCGCATCCTGGTCGCCTGCGCGGTGAGCGCGACCCGTTCCAGCAGCACTTCGCCGCCGAAGAGGGCCTGCAGGCTCTCCCGCAGGGCGAGGACCTCGGAACGCAGCGCCTCGAGTTCCTCCTGGGACCTCGAGTCGGCCGCGGCCCTGGCCTCCGCCTCCATCTCCAGCTCGTATTCGCGGCGAGCCGCGATCTCCCGCTCGAGTTCGAGCTCGTACACAGCCTGCGCCTCGGCGACCGCGTCCTCGCTGTGTGCCGCGTGCTTGCGATAACGCACCGCCAGGAAGCCGCCGATCAGGGCGGCCCACAGGGCAGCGACGATGCCGAGCCGGAGGTAGCGAAGGTCATCGCTGAGCACGAGCGCGAGGGTGGCGCCGATGGCGAGGACTAAGCCGACGACTAGCCACGGCCTGCCCAGTAGGCGGCCGCGCGAGTCGTCACCCACGCCGGTCATGCCTGACACCGTACCTTCTAGTAATCCGAACGAGACCTAGTCGGTACTTCGAGCGGTCCGATTCAGGCGTTAACCGGTCGTTCGTCCGGGGTGCTCCCGATCACTGTCCGACGGCGTCCGGCAGCAGTGCTCCAGCCACAAAGCCGCTGCTACGAGCACTGCCGACGACGCCACGCCGATCACCGCGGCCGGGGTGTCGGCGACCGCGGCAACGAGTTCGTCACGTCTGGGGAAGACGTAGGCGAACGCCGCCAGCCACGCTCCGGCCATGAACGCGCCCGCGAGCGAACTCGCCTTGGCGAGTGCCACCGAACGTGCGATGCCGATTGCGGAGCGTATCCGGCGGGTGCGGATACGGGACCGGACGACGAACGCCAGCACGGTCTCGATCACGGCCAGCACGGCGAACGTGATCCCGGCGAGCGCGGGCAGCTGCGGCAGCGATCCGTAGGAAATCAGGAACAGCAGGTAGACGAGGACCAGGCCGAGCAGCCCGGCCACCACCAGGTCCCGTGGCCGGGTGAAGTGCATGACCCCACGGTACCGAGTCGGCGCTGGGAGACTTGACTCTCCACCGACTGGAGACTTCACGATGCGACCCGTGGGTACTTTCACCATCGGCGAACTGGCCAGGCGTACCGGCCTGCCGGTCAAGACCATCCGGTTCTATTCGGACGAGGGCCTGCTGCCCCCGACCGAGCGGACGGGCGCCGGATACCGCCTCTACGACACCAAGGCGCTGGCCCGGCTCGAGCTGGTCCGGACGCTGCGCGAACTCGGTCTCGGGCTCGCCGACGTCGAACAGGTACTGAGCATGCAGGCGACGGTGCGGGATCTGGCGATCCGGCACGTCGAGGCGCTCGACGAGCAGATCCGGCGGCTGCGGCTGCGCCGGTCGGTCCTGCGCGCGGTGGTGAAGCGTGATTCCGAGCTGGAGGAAGTGAAACTGATGAACCGCCTCGCGTCGATGTCCGACGAAGAGCGCAAGCGCCTGGTCGACGAGTTCTGGGCGGAGGTCTCCGAGGGTCTCGACGTGGACCCGGAGTTCTACGCGCGGATGAGTTCGGCCAAGCCCGACCTGCCGGACGACCCGAGCCCCGAACAGCTGGAGGCCTGGATCGAGTTCGCCGAGCTGATCCAGGACCCCGGGTTCCGGGCGCTGATCCGCGGGATGAGCCAGCGGCACGCCGACCAACGGGAGACCGGTGAGCAGCCGGCGATCGGCGACGCCCAGCAGCAGCACTGGTTTTCCTGGAGCACACGGGCCCAGGAGTGCTTGGACGGTGGGATCGCGCCGGACTCCGCGGAGGGTCGTGAGCTGGCGGAGGAGATCTTCGCAGCGTCGGCGCCGACAGGCCGCGACACCACCGACCCGGCGTACCGGCTGCAACTCGCCGAGACGATCGCCGCGGGCGCCGACCCGCGAGCCGAGCGGTACTGGACGCTGCTCGGGATCATCAACGGCTGGCCACCCTTCCCGAGCCAGGCGGCCCCGGCGCAATGGCTGGTCGCGGCGCTCAACGCCCACGCCTGACGACCGTCTCCGTTGAGCGTCCCCCAGGTTGTCCACAACCACCCTCGTTGTCCACAGATTCACCGAGGACCCGATATCCCCAGGTCAACCGCGATACGCTGGTTGCAGGGGTGCCCCCGGGAGGGTGGGGAATGCCCAGAGGTTGTCAGGCCAGGGTGAGGTCGGGGCGGAGCCGGACACCGGCGCGGTCGGCTTCGGGCAGCGCCGCGAGCAGGTCCGCGATGGGGCCACGTCCGGGAAGTTCCGCGTCCGGCTCGATCTCGAGCCACGGGATGAGCACGCTCGCGCGGTCCGGCGTGCCGGGGTGCGGCAGCAGCAGTTCGGGGTCGTCCGAGCGCACGCCGTCGACGGTCACTATGTCGACATCGAGCGTCCGCGGCCCCCAGCGCTGCTCCCGCACCCGCTCCGCGGCCCGCTCGGCGGCTTGCCCGGTGCGCAGCCAGTCCCACTGGTCCCGCGCCGGGTCGTCGACGAGACAGACGGCGTTGAGGAAGTCCGGCTGGTCCTCCACGCCCCAGGGTTTCGTCTCGTACACCCCCGACACCGCGACGAGTGCCGGGCGCACGGCGTCGAGCGCTATCCGCAGGAAGCCGAGCCGGTCGCCGAGATTCGAACCGAGCGAGAGGACAGCGCGGCTCATCGCTCCCGCCGGACGGTGACGGCGACGTCGTCGAACGTCAGCGGAATCGGCGCGGACGGCTTGTGCACGGTGACCTCGACCGCGTCCAGCCGCTCGTCCCGGATCACCTCGTCGGCGATCCGGCCCGCGACACTCTCGATCAGGTCGTACGGCTCACCCGCGACGATCCCCGCCGCGAGCTCGGCCAGTTCCCCGTAGTGCAGTGTCTTGGTGAGGTCGTCGGACACCGCGGCCGGGCCGAGGTCCAGCCACACCGTGATGTCGACGACGAACTCCTGCCCGTCGCGCTTCTCGTGCTCGAACACCCCGTGGTGCCCGTAGACTCGCAACCCGGTCAACGTGATCCGGTCAGGCATTCGCCGTTCCCCTCTGCCAAGCCGCCGCGACGGCGGCCGCGTCCAGTGACGCGCCGACCTCGTGCACCCGCACTCCCCACGCACCGGCCGCCGCGGCCAGTACCGTCACCGCCGCGGTGGCGTCCTCACGGCCGTCCGGCGGGCGCGGCTTACCGTCCTTGTCGGACAGCAACCGTCCGAGAAAACGTTTTCGCGAAGCCCCGACGAGCACCGGGAATCCGAGCGACAGCAACGAATCCAGCCCGTGCAGCAGGGCCCAGTCGTGCTCCGCGTCCTTCGCGAATCCGAGCCCGGGGTCGAGTACCAGCGCGTGTTCGTCCACTCCGGACGCGAGCGCTTCGTCCACTCTGGACATCAGTTCGGCGCGCACCTCGGCCACCACGTCCCGATAGGACGCGAGCTGCTGCATGTCCTTGCTGTGCCCGCGCCAGTGCATCAGCACCCACGGCACCCCGGTCTCGGCCGCGACCCGCGCCATGTCCGGATCGGCGAGCCCGCCCGACACGTCGTTGATCACCCGCGCACCCGCTTCGAGCGCCGCCGCGGCCACCGCCGCACGAGTGGTGTCCACGGACAGCACGATGCCTTCGCCCGCGAGCGTGCGGATCACCGGGAGAATCCGGGAAAGCTCGGTTTCGGCGTCCACCCGGGACGCACCCGGCCGGGTCGACTCGCCGCCGACGTCGATCAGATCGGCCCCGCGTGCCCACATCTGCCGTGCATGGTCGAGTGCCTGCCCGACGTCGAGGTAACGGCCACCGTCGGAGAACGAATCCGGCGTGACATTGAGGACGCCCATCACGGCGCAACGGCCAGGCGAAGGCAGCGTGTTCACCGGCGACCCTTGATCAGTTCGAGCGCCTCGGCCCGCGAGGACGCCGACGTCTGCAGCAACCCCCGCACCGCCGACGTCGTCGTGCGGGCGCCGGGCTTGCGGATCCCGCGCATCGCCATGCACAGGTGCTCGGCCTCCATCACCACGATCACCCCGCGCGGCTCCAGCTTGCGCACCAGCGCGTCGGCGACCTGCGAGGTCAGCCGCTCCTGCACCTGCGGGCGCTTCGCGTAGAGATCGACCAGCCTGGCCAATTTGGACAGTCCGGTGACCTTGCCGTGTCCATTGGGGATGTACCCGACGTGCGCCACACCATGGAAGGGCACCAAATGGTGCTCACAGACCGAAAACATCGGGATGTCGGTGACGAGGACGAGTTCCTCGTGGGCCTCGTCGAAGGTCCGGTCGAGGACCGAGTCGGGATCGGCGTAGAGACCGGCGAACATTTCGTGATAGGCGCGGGCGACCCGGGCGGGCGTGTCGAGCAGACCGTCCCGGTCCGGGTCCTCACCGCAGGCGAGCAACAGCTCGCGAACCGCCTTCTCCGCCCGGTCCTGATCGAAGACCGGGCGGCCGGCGTCACTGCTTCTTGTCGTCTCGTCCATCCGCGTCACGACGGTGCTGCCCCTCGTCCTGCTGCTGACCACCGGCCGGGTCGGCGAACCAGCCGTGCTCGCGCGCGCGGTCGTCGGCGGCAGGGCGCCAGGGCTGGGCTGGCTGGCCACCCGGCGAGGTCGCCGGCGTCCAGCCCGGAGGAGCCCCGTAGTTCGGTGGGCCACCGGGCGCACCGGCCTGGCCACCGGGGTGGTACCCGCCTCCCGCCGGACCGCCCGGCTGCTGACCACCATAGGCCTGCGGCCAGGACCCGGTGCCGTTCGGTCCGGCATTCGGGCGACCGCCGTTCGCGTAGCCACCGGGCGGCGGCGGGGCGTACGGGTTCGCGTTCGGGTCCGCGACCGGGTACGGCGGCGGCGCGGGCAGCTCGCCGACGGCACCGGAACCACCGCCGACCGGGGTCGGCTCCGGCTGCGGCGCGGGCTTGGGCTCCTTCTCCGGCGGCGGCCACGGCTCGCCGCGCTCCATCGCCAGCTCGCCGGGGGTCTTGATCGGCGGCTTGTCCGACGGGGTCCGCTCACCGAACTCGTTGAACACGGTGATGTGCGGGCGCTTCTCGACGGTGGCGAAGATCCGCTCGAGATCCTTGCGCTGCAAGGTTTCCTTCTCGAGCAGCTCGATGACGAGATCGTCGAGCACGTCGCGGTAGGTGTTGAGCACGTGCCACGCCTCGGTGTGCGCGGTCTCGATGAGCTTGCGCACCTCCTCGTCGATCTCGTGCGCGACCTCGAGCGAGTAGTCCGCCTGCCGCCCCGCCGACCGGCCGAGGAACGGGTCGCCCTGCTCCTGGCCGTACTTGACCGCGCCGAGGCGGGCGCTCATGCCGTACTCGGTGACCATCGCGCGGGCGATCTTGGTCGCCTGCTCGATGTCGGACGAGGCACCGGTGGTGGGCTCGTGGAACACGAGCTCCTCGGCGGTGCGGCCACCCATCGCGAAGACCAGCCGTCCGATCATCTCGGAGCGGGTCATCAGCTCCTTGTCGTCCTCGGGGACGAGCAGGGCGTGCCCGCCGGTGCGGCCGCGCGGCAGGATCGTCAGCTTGTACACCGGTTCGATGTCCGGCATCGCCCACGCGGCGAGCGCGTGCCCGCCCTCGTGGTAGGCGGTGATCTTCTTCTCCTTCTCGGAGATGATCCGGCTCTTGCGCGCGGGCCCGCCGACGACGCGGTCGACCGACTCCTCCAGCGCGGCGTCGGTGATCACGTGCCCGTTCTGGCGGGCGGTGAGCAGCGCGGCCTCGTTGATCACGTTGGCCAGATCGGCACCGGACATGCCGACCGTGCGCTTGGCCAGCGCGTCGAGGTCGGTGCCCTGGGCGATCGGCTTGCCCTTCGAGTGCACGGCGAGGATCGCGCGGCGGCCGCGCAGGTCCGGCGCGGACACCGGGATCTGCCGGTCGAACCGGCCGGGCCGCAGCAGCGCCGGGTCGAGGATGTCGGGCCGGTTGGTGGCCGCGATCAGGATGATGCCGCCGCGGGCGTCGAAGCCGTCCATCTCGACGAGCAGCTGGTTCAGGGTCTGCTCGCGCTCGTCGTGCCCGCCGCCGAGGCCGGCGCCACGCTGGCGGCCGACGGCGTCGATCTCGTCGACGAAGATGATGCACGGCGCGTTCTGCTTGGCCTGCTCGAACAGGTCGCGGACACGCGAGGCACCGACACCGACGAACATCTCGACGAAGTCCGAGCCGGAGATCGTGTAGAACGGCACGCCCGCCTCGCCTGCGACGGCGCGCGCGAGCAGCGTCTTACCGGTACCGGGCGGCCCGTAGAGCAGCACGCCCTTCGGGATCTTCGCGCCGAGTGCCTGGTAGCGCGCCGGGTTCTGCAGGAAGTCCTTGATCTCGTACAGCTCTTCGACGGCCTCGTCCGCGCCCGCGACGTCGCCGAAGGTGGTCTTCGGCATGTCCTTGTTGAGCTGCTTGGCCTTCGACTTGCCGAAGTTGAGGACGCGGTTCCCGCCGCCCTGTGCGTTGTTCATCATCCACATCAGCAGCCCGAGCACGAGCGCGAGCGGGATGGCGAAGATCAGCAGCTGGGTCAGGAAGCCCTGCTGGGTCACCTTGGTGGTGAACTTGATCGGCGCGTCACCGTTCTTCGCGGCGAGCAGTTTGCTGTAGATGTCGTAGGTCGCGTCCGAGGGGTACTGCGCGATGATCTGGTCGGTCTGCTGACCGTCGTAGTCGATCTTCTGCGTCAGCAGCAGCTTGACCTGCTGCTCCTTGTCCTCGAGATTCGCTTCCTTGATGTGGTTCTGGGTGATCTGCTGGTTCGCCACCGAGATGGGCACCTGGGTGTACCCACGATCGCTGTCGAAGATCGTGTTGTATGCGAACAACGCCAGCAACCCTGCGACGATCCACAGCAGTGGGTTCCTGAGCACGCTCTTCCGGTTCATACGACTCGGCCCTGCTGGCCTCGACCCTCCCTGGTTGGGCGGCTCCTGTGATACCCGCCATGCGATCTTGACAGCCGTGGTGCCTGAACACCCGTCCCATCAGGGTACCGTCCGCCCGGGCGAACGACCCCTGTGAGCCTCCAGGTCAACGGTCCACGCCGCACCCGGGTTCCCTGGCGGGCAGGCTAGCGTGTGTCGACCGCCACGCTGGAGACCATCTCACCGAGCCGGGTCCGCAGTGTTTTCGGGTCCGCCGGAGCGACGGTCACCCACTCCCGCCCGTCGGTACCCGCCCGTGACAGGCTCAGATAACGCCCGGTAGCGGTGTCGAACCAGGCCAGCACCCGCGACCGCTGCCGCGCGCCGACGTGCGAGCGGCTGTTCGCTGCGAGCTGACCGCCGCACAGCCGGGGCTGGCCCGCCAGCTTGGCGTAGGCCTCACGCGGATCGGCTGTGACGCGCTCGCTCAGTGATGTCCGTCTCGGTGCCTGCGCGCGTTCTTTCCGCTTGCCCTTTTCCGGCTCTTCCGCCGGTGTGGCGCTGACCGGGACACGCACCGGCGCGGTGCGCAGCGCCTCGTCCAATGGCAGCGTGATCGAGGCTTCGGAGCCACGCCTGCCAGGGGGCAGCAGCTCGACGATGGTCGACACGAGCCCGTCGGGCGGGGCGTCCCGCAGCCAGATGCCGTCGGCGTCCTGGATGGCCACGACGCCCTTGCGGCCGTCGCCCGCGGCGAGCAGCCCGACGGTCGGCGCCTGGAACCGCGGGATGTGCAGCGCGTCGATCGTCATCGGCGCGCGGGCGAGCAGGTGCAGCGTGTCCTCGATGTCCGGTTCGAGCCTGCCTCGCGAATCACGGAGACCACGGGCCTTCAGCTCGTTGTCGACGCGGTGACGCAGCGAAACCCGCTCGTCGTCGGTCGTGCCGTGGGACGGGACGCGCAGCGGGTACGGCAGTTCACCGAGCTGGGCCGACTCCCACAGGAAGTCGAAGGTCAATGCCGTAAAGAACTCCTGGAACCCCAACGTCACTCTCCACTATCGATCTCACGCACAGCGTAGCGCCGCCACCGCACGGCCGGAAACGCCTTCCACACGGTGGCCGCTGGGGCGTCAGAGCGAGGCGGTGGTGGCGTTCGCGGCCGAACTCAGCATCTCGCCGAGCCGGTGCCGCAGCGTCGCGGGGTCGGCGGGGGCGATGGTGATCCAGTCACGGCCGTCACGGCCGCGGGAAGCCTGCGTGAAGTACCGGCCGGTCTCGGTGTCGAACCAGCTCAGCACCGGGGTCCTGGTCCGGCCGCCGATGCGGCTGCGCGCGTTGGCGCCGATCTGGCCGCCGCGCAGCCGGGGCTGGGCGTGCAGCCTGGCGAGCGCCTTGCGGTCCTCGTCGACGCTCGCGCGGCCGTCGGCGTCGACGTGGTTTCCGCGCCGCTGCAGGAAATCCGCCCCGGAGTTGCCGATGAGCTGTTCCAGCGGCACGGTGATGGACTTCTCGGTGCCGCGCTGCGCGCCGGGCAGCAACGAGATGACCGCGCTGGCCAGGCCGTCGGCCGGGATCGGCTGCAGGTGCAGGCCGCGGCCGTCCTGCACGGCCAGCAGCCCCTGTCCGCCGAGCGCGCCGGCGACCGCGAGCAGCGGTTCGCCGTTCGGGTCGAGCAGCTGGACGATGTCCAGGCTCAGGCCCGGCGAGGCGAGCACGCCGAAGTAGTCCTCGAGGTGGGGTTCCGGGCGGCCGCGGTGATCGGCCAGCCCACGCCGGGCGAGCGCGTCCAGCGTCTGACGCCGCAGCGCGGCACGTTCGTCGAGGGTCGCCCCGTGCGAACGCGCCCGCAACGGGTAGGGCAGCTCGCCCACGGCGGCGGACTCCCACAGGAAGTCCAGTTCGAGCGGCGTGAGCAGCTCCGCGGCCGGCATCGACCAGCCCCTCCCAGGATTCGGGGCGGGCGCGCGGTTTCTCCCGCGCGCCCGCTCGGCCTCAGCGGTCGTCTTCGTCCGACCACGCGCCGATGACCGGCGGCGGGGTCGCTTCGTTGGCACCGAAGGTGTCGTCGGGGTCGGGCTCGATGAGGAACGAGGCGTGCGTGTGCTCCTCGTCCTGCTCGGCGTGCGCACCGTGCGCGCCGCCCATGCCACCCATGCCGCCCATCGGGTTCATCCCCGGCGGCGTGGCCTGCCCGCCGATGGTGCCCGCCGAGGAGACGACGCCCGGCTGCGGAGCACCGGCCGAGGCCGCGCTCTGCGCGGCGCCCTGATGGTCGGCCGCCGCGGCGGCAGTGTCCGATTCGGACTTCGCGCCGGACTTGCTGCCCTGGCTCAGCGCCCGGCCACCGGCGAGGCCGAGACCGCCGCCGAGCGCGCCGAGTCCCAGAGCCTGGCCGACGCCGCTGCCCGTGCCGCCGCCGGCCGGCACCGCGGGGGCCGCGGGCGCGGCCGGTACACCGCCCGCACCGACACTGGCACCGCCTGCCAGCGCGTTGCCGCCGGTGTAGCCGGAAGTCGCGAACGTCCCGGAGTCCGGCACGTGCCCGGCAGGCCCACCCTGCCCGCCGGCACCGCCGCCGGCGGCGTGACTGCCGAAGGACGTTCCGCTGCCGCTGATGCCGTGCCCGACCGGGGTGGCGTTGATCCCGCCGACGTTGCCGAAGCCGCCGACCGAGTTGTGTGTCGCGGTCGGCTTCATGCCGAGCGATTCGGGGCCGAAGCTCGGGGTCGAGCTGTCCACCTCGCTCATCGCCTTGGTGTACTCGTCGAAGAACCGGACCTGCACGGCCTTGACGCTGCCGGCGTCGTCGGCGGGGCCCTTCTGGTCGACAACCAGCGCGGCCGGGCCACCGGCGAGCGCGCCGGCCACGGCCTGGCTGGGGTCGTGCTTCTTCCCCTTGGGCATGTTCTTCACTTTTTCGGCCGCGGAGGCCTGCTTGGCCAGCCTGTCCGCCATCGTGTGCGCGGCTTCCGACGCCTGCGAGCCCGAGTTCGCGATGGCGACCAGCGCGCCCTGCGCGGACGCGGCGCCCTCGCCGACCCACACCGCGCCCAGTTCGGAGATCGCGGCGTACAGATCGTTCGACGCCTGGCTCAGCTCACGGCCGTGATGGCTCCAGGCGTGCCCGATCGCCACGGCCGTGGCGGGCTCGTTGTTGTTGATCGCCATGTCATAGAGATCGCCGCTGTCCTGGCTCGCCCAGTTCGGCGGACTCCCGATCGCGCGGTCTCCGCCGATCTCGAAGCCGTCCGAACGGCCGCGGGCGGCGTTGACGATGTCCTGCGACGCCGAGTTGTCCCCGAGCGGGACCTTCGACGCGGTGGAACCGGTCGAACCAATGGACGGCGAGGTGGGGACGGACGAGGACGAGTCGCCGCCCAGCCCTTCGCTGCTGTGCTTGGGTGCCATGACTTCGGATTCCCCCTCAGGTGTCAGGCGTGACGGAACGGATCGGCGGCGGCCTGGTCGATCTCGTGGTACTTGGCCATCGCGGTGACGATGCCCTGCTCGGCGGCCTCGTACTGGCTCAGCAGGTTCCGCAGCGCGGCGGCGTAGGAGTCGTTGCCGCCCTCGGCGCGCTGCTCGAACTTGGCTGCCATCGCCCGGCCGACCGGGTTGTCGCCGAGCTTCGGCTTCTCGGCGAGCGCACCGGCGCCCGCGAGCAGCGCCTCGACCGTGTCCTTGCCGGTGCGGATCTTCTTCAGCACCGTCTGGGCCGCGTCGGGATCGATCCCCACCTGACCAGCCACCGCCGCTGCCTTGAACGCGTTCGCGTCAGCCAAGCTGCTGTTGCCCATCTGCCCTCTCTCCATTCCCCCTGGCAGGCCGCCATCGACACCGTCGGCCCTGTGGCCTGGACTCTTTGCTTAGGTTAACCGACCAGATCGGCACCTATGACGCAATGGCGATGCTCAGGGTTCCGCATCACCGCCCGTGACCGCAAGCAGTTCCGCGAAGAAGGGGCAAGTCCTCGTTCACACGACGAGGTCAGGACGTGTAGACGTGGGGATCCAGCGTCCCGATGTAGGGAAGGTCGCGGTAACGCTCCGCATAGTCGAGGCCGTAGCCGACGACGAACTCGTTCGGGATGTCGAAGCCGATGTACTTGACCGGGACGTCGACCTTGACCGCCTCCGGCTTGCGCAGCAGCGAGACGACCTCGAGCGACGCCGGGTTGCGGCTCGCCAGGTTCTTCAGCAGCCACGACAGCGTCAGGCCCGAGTCGACGATGTCCTCGACGATCAGGACGTCACGGCCCGCGATGTCGCGGTCGAGGTCCTTGAGGATGCGAACCACCCCCGAGGAGGAGGTCGACGAGCCGTACGACGAGACGGCCATGAACTCCAGCTGCGTCGGCAGCGGCAGCGCCCGCGCGAAGTCGGTCATGAACATCACGGCGCCCTTGAGCACACCGACCAGCAGGAGTTCCCCGCTTCCGTTGGCCGGGTAGTCGGCGGCGATCTTGGCCGACAGTTCCGCGATCTTGTCCTTGATCTGCTGCTCGGTGACGAGCACGGAGGCGATCTCGCCTTCGTACACGGGTCATTCCCCTCGTGTGGTGGATTGAGGTTTCAGGCAGAGCCTGCCATGTGCCCGGCGTGCCTCCAAGTCGCCGGGTAGCCAAACGCCGCCCTGCCCGCGCCAGCGGCCGATCAGCGCGTCGACGGCCCGCAGGTGCGCGTCGGTGAGTTCGCGGACCCCGCCGATCAGCAGCCACCTGCGCAGGACCCGCCGCCGGAGCGCGGGCGGCTCCGGGGTGAGCACGGCGACGTCGAGGCCGTCACCGGTGTCCGAACGGGACAGCAGCGCGTCGGCGAGTGTGTCCAACGCCTCGGTGTCTTCGCGCAGCTGTGCCGCGGTGCGGGCGAGCGCGGCGGCGACCCCGCCGTTGAGGACGTCTTCCAGCAGCGGCAGGGCTTCGGTGCGCAGCCGCACGCGGGTGAACCGCGGGTCGGCGTTGTGCGGGTCGTGCCAGGGTTCGACGCCGAGTTCGGCGCAGGCGCGCGCCGTGGTGGCCCTGGTGACGCCCAGCAGCGGCCGTCCCCACGGCGGATCGTGCGGGCGCATTCCGGCGACCGACCGCGGCCCCGAACCGCGACCGAGGCCGAGCAGCACCGTCTCCGCCTGGTCGTCGAGGGTGTGGCCGAGCAGGACGAGCGCGTCGGCGGGAATCGCGCGCCGCAGCGCGTCGTACCGGGCCCTGCGCGCGGCCGCCTCCGGACCACCGGGACCGCTGACGGTCGCGGTGAGGATCTCGGCCTCGTCGGCGCCCAGCTCACGGGCGACCGTGACGGCGTCCTCGGCGATCTTCGCCGAGTTTTCCTGCAGACCGTGATCGACCACGAGTGCACGAACCCGCTGTCCCGTCCGGTGCGCGGCGTGCGCGGCCGCTTCGATCAGCGCGAGCGAGTCGGCGCCGCCGGACACCGCGACGTCGATCCGTGCCGGGAGTGGCATGGCGGCGAGGAAATCGCGGACGGCCAGCCGGACCTCCGCCACCGCCTGCCCGGGGCCGTTCACCCGTGCAGGCGCCGGACCCAGGCCGCGGGGTCGGTGATCTCGGCGCGGGTGGGCAGCGTGTTGGGAGACGTCCAGACGGCGTTGAACCCGGCCATGCCGACCTCGTCGACGACGTACCGGGTGAACTTCGCGCCCTCCTCGTACTGGCGGATCTTCGCGTCGATGCCCAGCAGCGCGCGCAGCAGCCGGTCGAACGGGCCGCCGCCCTTGCGCCGCGCGGTGAACCGCGAGCGGATCGTGTCGACGGACGGCACGACCCGCGGCCCGACGGCGTCCATCACGTAGTCCGCGTGGCCCTCCAGCAGCGTCGACAACGCGAGCAGCCGGTCGAGCACGGCGCGTTCCGCCGGGGACTGGAGGAGATCGACGAGCCCGCCGCCGAACCGGCCGCGCCCGGCCTGCTTGATCACGTCGGGCAGCTTGCCGACCAGATCGGACAGACCGTCGGCGTCCCGGCCCGCCAGCCCCGCGACGAGCCGCTCGACCTCGTCGGCGAAGTAGTCGCGCAGCCAGGGCACGGCGGTGAACTGCAGGCGATGGGTGCATTCGTGCAGGCAGACCCAGAGCCGGAAATCGTGCGCGGACACGTCCATGGCGCGCTGCGCCGCGACGACGTTGGGGGCGACGAGCAGGAGCTGCCCCGTTTTTTCGGGGCCGCCGAAGGGGTCGTACTGGCCGAGAACCCGGGAGGCGAGGAACGCGAGCACCACCCCGGTCTGCACCCCGGCGCCGGACGCCAGTATCGGGCCCAGTGGGCCACCCTGCGCCGCGGGCAGCGCGCGGCCGGTGAGCGCGTCGAGCCCGGACGCGGCGGAACGGACCCAGCCCGGCCGGTCCACGACCTCGCCGGGCAGCAGCGGCAGGTCGAGCCCGAGCCCGGTCAGCTCGCGGACGTGCCCCTCGGCCTCCACGGTCAGCTCGCGGAGGCCGGCGACGGCCGCCTCGGCCTCCTCGCGCGGCACCTGCGGGCCGCCACGCACCAGGAACGCGGCGGTCGACGCGGCGAGTGACCAGTCGACGATCGGGCGACGGCGGGTCTCGGTTTCCTGACTCACCCTTTCGACGCTACCCGTCCGCGGCGGTTTTTCCGCCACGCCTTCCGTATCGATCTCCTGCCGATCGCCTCACGTCCGCCGCCCGTTCCTGCCGGGCGTTGTGGTCGGGCATCGTGGTCGGGCGTCGTGGTCAGGTGTCGTGGTCGGGGTGGGAGCAAGGGACCTTTGCTATCGCTTCCGGTGTGACCGAGGCGTGCGGTGCGGGGTCGGCGCGAGGCCGGTGTGCCCGAGAGTGTCCCGAACGACGCGTTGCGGACGTTGAGCGTCTCGAACGCGTCGTTCAGGGCATGCTCGCGGACGCGGGACCGGGCGGCTCGCCGGCAGAGCATGTCCCGAAAGCGTCGTTCGAGACGTTCACCGCCGCGAACGACGCGTTCCGGACATCCCCGAGCCCCCACTTACCTCATACCGCACCCGTCCGACACCGAGTGCTCCGTTCGCCGCCGCGGCACCCGAGTTGTCCACAACGGCACCGGCCATCCACAGATTCGCCGAGCGCCCGTTTTCCCGCCCCCGACGGCGATACGCTGGTTGCAGGGGTGCCCCCCGGGAGGGTGGGGGATGCTCTTTGCGGTACAGGGTGGGGATGCTCTTCTCCCGGTGAGGCGAGATCAGCGGCAGCCGCAGTTGCGGAGGGTGGCGGCGAGGACGTCGAGGGCGGCGCGGCCGGGTTTTTCGTCCGAGCCCTGGGACATCAGCGCGAAGACCAGCACCCGGCCGTCGGCGTCGAGGACGTAGCCCGCGAGCGTGTTGACGCCGGAGAGTGTGCCGGTCTTCGCCCGGATCCAGCCCTTGCCCGCCGACGAATCCGGCTTCCCGTACCGGTCGGCCAGCGTGCCGGAGCCACCGGCGACGGGCAGGCCCGCCAGCAGCGGCCGCAGTTTCGCCGTGTCCGGGTTCTTCCCGTCCGGCTCGGCCGCGCGGGTGAGGATCTGGGCGAGCAGCCTGGCCGGGATCTTGTTCTGCACGGAAAGCCCGCTGTTGTCCGAAAGTTGCACGCCCGTGGTGTCGAAACCGTGCTCCTGCAACACCTTCAGCGTCGCCTCCGCCGCGCCCGAGAAGGACGGCTCGGCGCCCTTCGCGATGGCCACCTGACGCGCGACAGCGTCCGCGAGGACGTTGTCGGAAAGCTGGAGCAGGTCGTAGGTGAGGTCGGTCAGCGGCGCCGACTTGACCTCGCCGAGCACCTTCGCCCCGGCGGGCGCGGTCGCGGGGCCACCGGCGTTCGCGCTCAGCTTCTGGGCGATGAGCTGGGTCAGCGCGGTGGCCGGGTTCGCCGCGCGCATCGCGTAGTCGTTCTTGGGGTCCGTGCGGCCGCCGTCGGCCATCACGGGCGCGACCTGGGCGGCGAAGGTGGACGGCGCGTCCGACGGGTCCCAGCCGGGCGCGGTCGCCGGACCCTTGTACGCGTTCAGGTCGACCTGCACCTTCTTGACGTTGTTGCCCGCGACCTTCTTGACCTGCGCGACGAGATCGTCCACGTGCGCCGCGCCGGGGTACAGCGGCGAGTCGGTGCCGAGCGGCAACGTCGTCAGCGTCACGTCGCCACCCGCGACCAGGATCACCGTTCCCGGATCGGCGCCCTGCACGATCTTCGTGCTCAGCTGCTTCTCGTGGTCGAGCGCCAGCAGCGCCGCCGACACGGTGAGCACCTTCGTCGTCGAGGCCGGGGTGAGCACCTGATCGGAGTTGCGGTCCCACAGCACGGTGCCGGTCACCGGATCGATCACGCTGCCGGTCAGCTTGCCGAGCGCGGCATTGCCCGACGGACCGGCGAGCGCGGACTTGACGCCTTCCGGTGTCGGCGCCGTGCCCGAGGTGTCCGGCCCGCGCAACGCGGCCTTCGCGACCGCCGGGTCGGGCATCGCCGCCTTCGGCGCGTTCGGCGCCCACGGCAGGCCCAGCTTGTTCGCGACGCTCGGCCTTGTCGCCGTGACCCCGGCCGCCACCAGCAGCACGACCACCACGAGCGCGCCGATCAGCAACCCCCGGCGGCGTTTACGCGGCGGCGCGGCCTCGGCCGGCGGCTCCTCGCGAGGCGGCTCGGGCGGCGACGGCGGCTCGGCCTGTTCCCGCGGCGCCTCGGCCCCGGACGTCGCCTCGGCCGGGTGCTGCTCCCTGCCGGGCTCGATCCGCATCGGACGCGCCAGCGTCGCGGACGACGCCGGCGGCGGCGCGGCACCCCGCGGTGGTTCCGGCGGCAGGCCACGGAAGTACTCGGTGGCCTCGCTGTCGGCGGACGGCTTCGGCACCTCGACGCGCTGCGCCCAGACCGTGTCCGCCTCGGACGCCGCCACCTCCCGCGGCGAAGGCTGCCGCTGTTCCGGATTTTCGGCGCGCTGCTGCGCCGGGCGCTCGACCGGGACCCACGGCGCGGCGGCGGGCCGCACCGGAAGCTGCTGCGTGCTCTCCTCCGGCCTCCGCTGCCCGGCCTCCCGCGCGGGCCACTGCTCGGGCTCGGACGCGGGACCCAGCCGATCGGCGAGTTCCTGGGGGCGGCGCGGCGGCGCGGCGGGCGGCTCCTCGTCCGGCAGGTCCCGCGGCTCCGGCGGCACCACGGGCCGGAACCACGAGCCGGGCCCGTCGCCCGGTGTGACATTCGTCTGCCGCGGTGTGACCTTGGGCACGGGAAGCGCGTCCGTGGCACCGGAATCGGGTTTCGGGAGCGGCAGCCGGGCCGTCGCGCCACCGTCGCCGGAAGACCCGTCCTCATCAGCGGAAGGCCACCTCGGCTCGTCGTTTTGCGACACGCACCCACTCCTTACGCGACTGCCCCGGCCGGGTCGACCACCCATGACCGCGCGGCCGACATCCGTGCGGCCGCCCCTGGCGGGCGTAGTCCACACTAGTGAGGTCAAAAGTGTCAGCACGGTGGCCGCCCGACGCGTGGGTGGCCGAGAGCGGGAACAGCGAGGACCGGCGTGGAGTTCGACGTCACGATCGAGATCCCCAAGGGGGAGCGCAACAAGTACGAGGTCGACCACAAGACCGGCCGCATCAAGCTGGACCGGACCCTGTTCACGGCGACCCAGTACCCGGCCGACTACGGCTTCATCGACGACACGCTGGGCCAGGACGGTGACCCGCTGGACGTGCTCGTCCTGGTGCAGGAGCCGACCTTCCCCGGCTGCCTGATCCGCTGCCGCGCGATCGGCATGTTCCGGATGACCGACGAGAAGGGCCCGGACGACAAGGTCCTCGCGGTCCCGACCAACGACCCGCGCCTGGAGCACCTGCGCGACATCCACCACCTCAACGAGTTCCACAAGCTGGAGATCCAGCACTTCTTCGAGGTGTACAAGGACCTCGAGCCCGGCAAGAGCGTCGAGGGCTCGTCCTGGGTCGGCCGTTCCGAGGCCGAGGCCGAGATCGAGCGCTCCCTCGGCCGCGAGCGCGACCGCATCGCCAAGGAAGAGGCGAACGGCGGCGCCGCCCACTAGGCCCCAAAGCCTCTGAAGGCCACCATGAGGGACTTGAGTGCCCTCATGGTGGCCTTCAGCGCGTTACGACCCCGTCAGTGCGCCATGGCCAGCGCGGGGGTCGCGGCTTCCGCCTCGGCGTCGGCACGCTGCTCCATCGCCGACTTGTCCGACAGCGGCTTCTCCTTGAGCAGCCACACCAGCGCGAAGCCGACCGTCAGCACGATCCCGCCGACGACGAACACCGTGCTCATCGAGCCCGCGAACCCGTCGAGGATCGGCCGCGCCAGCACCGGGTCCAAAGTGGACAGGAACGACGTGTCGTTGATGTCCACCCCGCCACCGGACATCCGCTGCGCGAACTCCGGGTGCCGCGCCAGCGCCGCCGCGTAGGCGGGCGAGGCCATCGCCGAGCGCACCGCCGCCGCGATCCGGTCGCCGACCGTGGCGAACAGGATCGACATGAACACCGCGGTACCCGCCGTGCCACCGATCTGCCGGAAGAACGTCGCCGACGAGGTCGCGACGCCGATGTCGGACGGCGGCACGTCGTTGGTCGCGGCGAGTTGCAGCGTCTGCATCGAAGCGCCCAGCCCCAGCCCGATCGCGAACGCGGTGGTCATGACGACCGCCATCGGCGTGTCCACCCCGATCGTCGCCAGCGCGAACACCGACGCCGCCATCACGCCGAGCCCGGCCACCGCGAACGCCTTGTACCGCCCGGTCCGCCCGATCACCGAACCGCTCACCAGGCTCGCGACCATGATCCCGAGCGTCAGCGGCAGCATCTGCAGGCCCGCCTGCGTCGGCGTCGCGCCCTTCACGATCTGCAGGTACAGCGGCAGCGACATCATCGCGCCGAACATCCCGACGCCCTGGATCACCGTGACCAGCGTGGCGACCCGGAACACCGGCCGGGAGAACAACCGCAGCGGCAGCAGCGCGGCGTCGCCCATCCGGCGTTCCTGCCAGACGAACGCGGCCACACCCAGCGCGCCGACGACGTACATCGCGATCGACGCCGGGGAGCCCCAGCCCCACTCACGGCCCTGCTCGGCCACGAGCAACAGCGGCACCATGCCGACGATCAACGCCACCGCGCCCCAGTAGTCGATCCGCTGCTCGACGCGGGTGTGCGGCACGTTCAGCACCTTGCTGACCACGACCAGCGCGGCCAGCGCGATCGGCACGTTCACCAGGAACACCCAGCGCCAGCCGGTGATCCCCGCGAAGGAGTCGAGCCCGGCGAAGAAGCCCCCGACGACCGGACCCGCGACGCTCGAAATGCCGAACACCGCCATGAAGTAACCCTGGTAGCGGCTGCGCTCCCGCGGCGAGGTGATGTCGGTGATGATCGCCAGCGCCAGCGACATCAGGCCACCGGCACCGAGCCCCTGGAACGCGCGGAACGCGGCCAGCTCGTACATCGAACCCGCCATTCCGCTGGCCAGCGAACCGGCGAGGAACAGCGAAATCGCCGTGAGATACATCGGTTTCCGGCCGTAGAGGTCGGACAGCTTGCCGTAGAGCGGCGTCGAAAGCGTCGCCGTGATCAGGTACGCGGTGGTGGCCCAGGCCTGGAGGCTCTGGCCGTGCAGCTCGTCGGCGATCGTCTTCATCGCCGACGACACGATCGTCTGGTCCAGCGCCGCGAGGAACATGCCGAGCATCAGCCCGGACAGCACCGTCAGGATCTGCCGGTGGGAGAGCTTGCCTTGCGTAGCGGTCTCTCCTTCCGCCGTGGATGTCGTACTCATGGGATCTCCCTCAGTCTTCGGTAGTTGCTTGTACCCCTCAACTACTTGCCGAAGACAAGTGTTCCCTCAAAGCTTGTATTCAGCAACCAAATTTCCTGTGACGCTCGTCTCGGGTCCCGAAAAGCCGTGAAGGCCTCCTTCACAGCGCTCAACGCTGTGAAGGAGGCCTTCACGGAACGACGGTCAGGCGGAGTAGCCGGGGATCGGGAAGGGCGCCAGGAACTCCCGGATCTCGGCGGCGATGGTGTCCAAAGCGGACTCCTCCTGCGCGGCGGCCGCGGTCACCGTGCGGTCGATCCAGTCGGCGACCTGGACCTGGTGTTCCGGCTTGAGACCCCGCGTGGTGATCGCCGACGTGCCGAGCCGGATGCCCGACGGGTCGAACGGCTTGCGCGGATCGAACGGCACGGTGTTGTAGTTCAGCTCGATACCCGCGCGGTCCAGCGCCTGCGCGGCGGGCTTGCCGGGCACGGCCTTGTTCGTCAGGTCGATCAGCAGCAGGTGGTTGTCCGTGCCGCCGGAGACCAGGTCGTAGCCCTTCTCCAGCAACGCCGCCGCCAGCGCCTGGGCGTTCGCCACGATCGAGTGCGCGTACTCGCTGAACGACGGCTGCTGCGCCTCGCCCAGCGCGACCGCGATCGCGGCGGTGGTGTGGTTGTGCGGGCCCCCCTGCAGACCGGGGAACACCGCCTTGTCGACGGCCTTCGCGTGCTCCGCGTCGGAGAGGATCATCGCGCCACGCGGACCGCGCAGCGTCTTGTGCGTGGTCGTGGTGATGACCTGCGCGTGCCCGACCGGCGACGGGTGCGCGCCGCCCGCGACGAGCCCGGCGATGTGCGCGATGTCGGCGACGAGCACCGCGTCGACCTCGCGGGCGATCTCGGCGAACGCCGGGAAGTCGATCGTGCGCGGGATCGCCGTGCCACCGGCGAAGATCAGCTTCGGCCGGTGCTCGCGGGCGAGGTCGCGGACCTGGTCGAGGTCGACGCGGCCGGTCTCCTTGGCCACGCCGTAGCGCACGGGCGTGAACCACTTGCCGGTCGCCGAAACGCCCCAGCCGTGGGTCAGGTGGCCGCCGTCCGGCAGCGCCATGCCGAGCACGGTGTCGCCGGGCTTGGCGAAGGCGAGGTACGCGGCGAGGTTCGCCGGGGAGCCGGAGTACGGCTGGACGTTCGCGTGGTCGGCGCCGAACACCACCTTCGCGCGCTCGATAGCCAGCTTCTCGACCTGGTCGATGAGCTGCTGACCCTCGTAGTAACGCTTGCCCGCGTACCCCTCGGAGTACTTGTTGGTGAGCACGGTGCCGGTCGCCTCGAGGACGGCCTGCGACACGTAGTTCTCCGACGCGATGAGCCGGATCTTGTCGTGCTGGCGCTTCGCCTCGTCCTCCACGAGCCCGGCGATCTGCGGGTCCGCGGCGGCGAGCGCGGAAAGGGCTGGCTGGTGCGTCAAGGGCCTTCTCCTGCCGTGACGGCCGGACCCAGGCGCGCGGTGCCGGCCTCGTCGTCGCTTCCCGGTGGTGCTCCACCTCGTGGCGCCAGTCGCTGCTGCCCGACCAGCCTAGTCCACGCGGCCAGAGGCCCGGTCGAAGCGAGATCGGGACCGCCACACCACTTTCGGGTGCGCACGCACGTCATTCCACGATCGCGGCGCCCGAACGCTCAGCCTTCGATCGGCTTGATCCCGGCCGCGTGCCGGCGCGCGAGCTCGCGGTAGACCTCGGCGTTGTGGTCGACCCACAGCCGGGCGCTGTCGGTGAGCGGCACGAACTTCTTCGCCGGGCTGCCCATGGCGATGTGCTCGGCGGGCACGACGGTGCCCGGCGTGACCGTGGCGCCCGCCGCCACCAGCGCCCGCTCGCCGATCTGCGCCTTGTCCAGCACGGTCGAGCCGTTGCCGATCAGGGCCTGCTCGCCGATCGTGCAGTCGTGGACGAGGCACTGGTGCCCGACGGTGACGTTCTTCCCGACCTCGCACACCCCGTCGTTGACGTGCAGGACCGAGTTGTCCTGGATGTTCGAGCCCGCACGGATGACGATCTTCCCGAAGTCCGCGCGGATGACCGCGCCGTACCAGATCGAGACGTCCTTTTCGATGACGACGTCGCCGATCAGCGTCGCGGTGGGGGCGATCCACGCGTCCGGATGAATCTGCGGGCTGAGCCCCTCGAAGGAGAACAAAGGCATGCCCGCACCCTAACCGCGCGCCCGGCCCGGACGCGCCGTGAAGGCCTCCTTCACAGCGGTGAGCGCTGTGAAGGAGGCCTTCACGGACCGCTGCGTTAGCCGGTGATCGCGGCGTTGATGATGATGTCCACCGCCTTGTCGTTGCGGGTGGTCTGCGGCACGATCGCCGTGTCGGGCGGGTAGAAGCCCGGGCTCGCGCCCCGCGGGTACATCTCGAAGGTGTAGCTCCAGATCTTGTTCGTCGCCCACATCCAGTCGTTCATCGAACCGTCGGTGATGTACAGCTGGCTGGACTGCTCGGGCGTGTAACTGTTCGTCGCGGCCATCTGCCTGCCGAGGTTCTGGAACTTCGCCGCCTCGGCCTGGGTCATCCCCGGCCCGGTGGCGTCGTAGGTGTAGCCCCACGGCCAGAGCACCAGCTCGGAGTAGGTGTGGAAGTCGATGTGCGTCTTGATCCGCTGGACTCCGTTGACCTTGCGCGCGTTCACCCAGTTCGAGACGGCCTTGGTCTCCGGCGCGGAGAACGCCGCCGTGCCGCGGTAGGTCTCACTGCTCGGGGAACCGGACGAACCACCGCAGCAGCCCCACTTGTAGCCCCAGTTGCGGTTCGGGTCGGTACCGGGGCCCTGGCGGTTCTTGCGCCACGAGTGGAACCGGCCACCGGAGATGTCGTACTCCGAACCGTCCGGGTTGATGTTCGGGATCACGAAGATCGCCGTGCTGTCGACCATCTTCTTGATCGCGGGATCGGTGGCGTACCCGGTGGTGAACCGTTGCACGATGCGCAGGCACATCTCGGTCGTCAGGTGTTCGCGGGCGTGCTGGTTGCAGGTGAACAGGACCTCGGGCTCGTTCTCGTCCGCGTCGACGTTCTTGCTGATCTTGAGCACGTTGAGCGTGCGGCCCTCGTACGAGGCGCCCGCGCTCGACAGCTTCGCGATCGCCGGGTAGTTCGCCTGCGCCTTCTGCAGTTCGGTCGTCACTTCGGCGTAGGTGTGATAGCCGGTGTACCCGGGCGGGAACTCCGCGGGCGCGGCGCTCGTGCTCGGCGAGCGGTCGACCGATCCGCGCGGCTCGAGGGTGAACCCGAGCGCCCGCAGCTGGGCGGCTTCACCGGGGTTGGCGATGATCGTCGTCGTGGCACCGGACGTCCCGAGCACGTCGACCCCCGTGCGCGCGACCTCGGTGCGCAGCTGCGGGGTTCCGGTGCCGAGGACCTCGTAGATCTGCGGCCCGTCGGGCTGTCGCGCGGGTTCCGCCGCCGCCTGACTCGCGGCGAACCCACTGGCGAGCACCACCAGGGCGGACAACGCCGCCGCCACACACCGTCTCTTGCGGTTGTTCGCAAGCATCACGCCTCCTGCTCTCTCGGCAGCCTTCGGCTTCGATCGACCTTGGCGGGCACCGATGCGGGAGAACAATCCGTAGCGGTACGGATCTAATGCGCGTTTCTAGCCGTAGTTCGCGAAACAGAGCGCCTCGATGTCCCCGCGCAGCGTGGCGTAGGACCGTGGCCGGACCCGCTGCTGGACGACGGCGCCGAGCAGGTAGGACAGCAGCGCCCGGGCGCGGGCCCGCGGATCGTCGACGTCCAGCGGGGACAGCAGTTCGGCGAGCAGCTCGGTGATCGAGGTCAGCATCGCGTCGATCGCCTGCGGGTGCTGCGCGCGACCGGCCGCGATCCAGTACTCGAACCACAGGAAGGCCGCGTTGGGCCGGTCGGCGAATTCGTCGAGGTAGGCCTCGGTGACCTTGAACAACCGTTCGCGCGGATCTGTGTACCGCTCGGCCACCGCACGCAGACCCGCGGCGAAGGTGTTGATGTGCGCGGCCATCGCCCGGTCGATAAGGACGTCGATATCGGCGAAGTAATAGTGGATGGCGCTCTTCGTGAGCGGCCCGGCCTCGGCGATGGCGCGGACCGTGCACCCGGCGAGGCCGTCCCGCGCGAGGACGGCACGGGCCGCCTCGACGATCTGCTGCTGCTTGTGGAGCTGGTTGGGCGACAGCTGTTCGCTGCGACCGGGGACGACACTCACGGTGATCCTCGTTACTGATTCCGGGACGCCAGGCCCAAAGTCTAGGGCAGACGTCCCATCCGGCGCCGGTGGGTGACCGGGCTCTCGGAAAACCGGATTGGCCACCCCGGTCCAGACAGCGGACAATTCCCGTCATGGTGATCTCAGGGGACAAGGGGCTGAGTGCGGCGACCCGCCGTCAGCTGGAGAAGGAACTGGACAGCTTGCGTGCGCAACGGGCCGCGCTGTCGCCGCAGCCGGGCGAGCTCGAACGCACCGGTGACGCGGCGGACCAGGCGGACGTGATCGACCGCGCGGAGGCCGCTGCCCGGCTCGACCGCCAGATCGCCGACCTGAGCGCGAAGATGGAGCACGGCGCGTCCGACAGCTCGCTGGTGCCCGACGGCACCAAGGTGTCCCTGCGGTTCGACGACGGCGACGAGGAGACCCTCCAGGTCGTCACGGTGCCTGGTGAGGACCCCGACGCGGTCACCTCGGACAGCCCGCTCGGGCTGGCGCTCGTCGGCGCCAAGGAGGGCGACAAGGTCACCTATCGCACCCCGCGCGGGGAGATCACCGTGACGGTGGTGAAGCTGACCCCGCCACAGGGCTGATCCGTCCTTTGTGGACATATCAGGGCGACGCCGGGCGCGTGAGGAGCGCGAACCCGGCGTCGCCCTGTTTCAGCTCCGGCTCGGTGAACCCGTTGGCTCCGAGCGCTCGCGTGATCGGGCCGACCACCTTGGCGCCGGTCGTCGGCCCCGACGCGCCGTAGGCGATGTACAGCGTTCCGCCCGGCGCCAGCGCGCGCCGCAGCACCGCGAGTTCGGGCGCCGGGTCCCGGACCCAGAACAGGTTCACGTCGACGGCGAACGCCGCGTCGTAACCACCGGACGGCAGAGCGAGCCGCGGGAGTTCGCCGTGCCGCACCTCCAGCCGTCCGGCCTCGATGTGCTCGCGATTACGCGCCGTGGTCCGGGCTATCGCCGTCGCCGACCGGTCGATCGCCGTCAGCTTCCCGCCCGCCAGCCGCGCGCACACCAGCTCGGCGGCCGCGCCGGGGCCGCAGCCGATTTCGAGCAGCCGGGCGTCCGGTGCCGGATCGAGCACCGCGACCGCCCACCGCACCCGATCCGGCACCGCGAGCTGTCGACGCGCTTCGGCGGACATGTCGGCAAAGTAGCCGAACCGCGGGCTCCGCAGAGCCGCTCAGGCGCCGCTGCCGTCGCCCGTTCGCGTGAATCCGTCGACTTCGCCGGTTCGAGTGAAATTCACAGTTGACCGCGTTCCCCGGAAACAGAGCAGGGACCCTCCGGAATCCGGAAAGTCCCTGGTCAGAGTGGAGCCGCCTGCGGGAATCGAACCCGCGACCTATTCATTACGAGTGAATCGCTCTGGCCGACTGAGCTAAGGCGGCAAGCACCGGACTGTCGCCCGGAGCTGGAAGCCAGTGTAGCGGAGCCCTCGCGCGTCACTTCCCCGGGGCGTCGTCGTTAGGGTCCTATGACGTCGATCTCACTCCCCGATCGACCTACCTCCTGGAGGACCTGGCACATGCGGCGAAGACTGCCCCGCTCGGTGGCCCTGCCGGCCGCCGCGGCGCTGCTCCTGCTGACCGCGCCTGTCGCGACGGCCCAGACGATCCCCACCACGCCGATCCCCGAACCGGCGAACCCGGGACAGCCGCCCGCGTCCGCACCGATCGGGCCCCAGCCGCTCGGCCATGCCGTCGGCGACGCGGGCTCGGCGCTCGGCGTGCTGCGGCTGCTGCCGAACGCGGTGCCGACCAGTTCGATCATCCCCGGCTACGACAAGCAGCTGCCGAAGCAGTCGGCGCTCGAAGCGGGGATGGGCCTTTCGAGCGCGTCGGCGAACTCCGAGGCGTACCTGAGCTACGAGAAGGCGATCGCGCAGGCCTCGCCGTTCGGGCTGTCGGTGGGCGGCAACGCCCCGCAGACGCCGGGCAGTGTCGTGCAGACGGCGCTGCCGGACAACCCGCAGCCGATCAGCGGCGGCCTCAACGGCCCGCCCAACCCGCTGCTCAACGTCGGCCTGCTCAACGGCAGCGCGCACGCGCGCTGGAGCCCGACACTCGGGCCGTGCGTCGACACGATCTCCGACGCCAGCACGTCCGTGGCAAGCCTTTCGCTGCTCAACGTCATCCCGTCGATGCCGAGCCTCGGGCTGGACAAGCTCAACGTCGACCCGAAGACCCTCGCCCAGGGCTTCGACCTGACCAAGGGACTGCAGAGCCTCGGCGGGCTCCTGCAGGGCGGCGGGCAGACCGCCGCGAACGGCAACGGGTCGCTGCTGAGCCTGCCGAACACGCTGTCCTCGCGTTCGCAGGTCAAGCTGGTCGACATCCCCGGCTCGAAGAACAAGGCCGTCCAGTCGATCTCCACGCTGCAGGGCGCCGACATCGAGATCCTCAAGGGCACCCCGCTCGCGCTCAGCATCAAGGTCGCCAGCCAGCCGACGCTGAAGGTGACCTCCACCGGTGACGAGAAGACGTCCAAAGTGGAGTACACCGCGCCGGTGCTGACCATCGAGGCGGGCGGCAAGGTGCTCTACACGCTCGACGCGGCGCACCCGACCAAGGACATCCCGATCGGGCTGCCGCTGTCCGGGCTGAGCGACCAGTTCGGAAAGGTCAACGACATCCCGGTCGTCGGCGGGCTCGTCTCGACGATGACCAAGGGGCTCCAGCAGGTCGGCAACACCGCGGGCACCGTGCTCGACCTCGGTGTGCTGCGGCTGTCCATCGCCGGGCTCGACCAGAAGGGCGCGCAGCTGAACGACCCGTTCAAGGGGTATCAGCTCGGCGCCTCGGCC
Source organism: Amycolatopsis sp. NPDC059021 (assembly GCF_042739895.1). NCBI lineage: Bacteria > Bacillati > Actinomycetota > Actinomycetes > Pseudonocardiales > Pseudonocardiaceae > Amycolatopsis > Amycolatopsis sp. NPDC059021. Next base: position 102,623 of record NZ_JBHYIQ010000016.1, on the reverse strand, counting down.
CGGATGTTCGACCTGCAGCTGCTGCCCACCAGCAAGTTCAAGGACCTGCTGCCCGGCGACGCGGCGAAGAACCTGCCGTCCTCGCTGGCCCAGGTCTCGCTGGGCGAGCAGATCGCGCGGTCCTACGCGCCGAACGGCGGCGTGGTGTGCGGGACGACAACCCCGGCGCCTCCGCCGGGTGGTGGCGAAGCGCCCAAGGGGCCGGTGAAGAACCTGGCCTACACCGGCGCGTACGACACCGTGCCGATGTTCTGGACCGGAACCGCGATGCTGCTGCTCGGCGTGGTCATGGTGGCCGCGATGCCGAACCGGCGCCGTCGCCCTGCCGCGCTCACGCTGACCCCGGCGAAGGAGCCGGAGACACCTGAGCCGTTCAAGCCGTCGCCGCGCCCTCGGGAGTAGGCACCCGACGTCCATCCACAAAGGACGGCCCTTCATCCCGCCCGGGATGAAGGGCCGTTCCTTGTCTTGGGGTTCAGCCTTGGCGCAACGTGGTGACCATGGCTTCGACGGCGATTCGCGGCTTCACGTTGAGCCCGATGGCATCGCGGCATTCCAGCACGGCCTCGAGCCGGCGCAGTGCCGACTCGGCACCCCAGGACGCCGCCGCCGTCGCGATCTGCTCGGCGTGGTCCGGATGGTTGAGCGTCGCGCCCGCCCCGGTCGTCGTCACCAGGACGTCGCGGTAGAACGCGGCGAGGTCGACCAGCGCCAGATCCAGGGTGTCCCGCTGGGTACGGGTCGCCCGCGATTTCTGCTTCTTCTCCAGTTGCTTCACCGCGGCCTCGGCGGCTCGTTTCGCACCGGCGACGCCCTTGCCGGTGCCGTCGCCACCCATCGCGGTCCGCAGTTCGGCACGCTCGTTCTCGTCGCGGGCCTTGCTCGCCTCGCCCGCGTCGGCCTCCGCGGCGCTGATGAGCTGATCGGCACTGGTGAACACGTCCGACGGACGGCGCAGGCCCAGCGGGATCCGCAGCACGGTAGCGCGACGCTGCCGGGCGGCCTCGTCGGTGGCGAGCCGGCGCGCGCGGCCGACGTGCCCGCCGCACACCGACGCGGCCCACTGCGCGCGGTCCGGCTCGACGCCGTCGCGTTCGATCAGCACCTGGGCGATCGCGCTCGCGGGCGGCGTTCGCAGCGCCACCAGGCGGCAACGCGAGCGGATCGTCACCGACACGTCCTCGGGATGGTCAGAGGGCGCGCAGAGCAGGAAAACCGTGCGCTCCGGCGGCTCTTCGACCGCCTTGAGCAACGCGTTCGACGCGCCTTCGGTGAGCCTGTCGGCGTCCTCGATGATCACGACCCGCCAGTTGCCCGTGGTCGGGCGGCGGGCGGCCGCCTGGACGAGGGCGCGCATCTCGGCGACCGAGATCGACAGTCCTTCCGGCACGACCAGCCGGACGTCGCCGTGCGTGCCCGCCATGGTGGTGCGGCAGCCGGGGCATTCGCCGCAGCCGGTCCCGGTGCTGCACTGCAACGCCGCGGCGAACGTCCGCGCCGCCGTCGAGCGGCCGGAGCCGGGCGGGCCGGTGAGCAGCCACGCGTGCGTCATCGCCGCCGGGGCGACGGGTTCGCCCGCGACGATCTTCGCCGCGGCCGTGGCCGCCGACGCGAGCGTCTCCGCGGCCGGCTCCTGGCCGACGAGCTGCCGCCAGACACCGATCCGTACCTGCTCTGTCACTTCGCCTCCGCCGGAGCTTCAACAGGTTCAGCCGGGGACTCGGGCGTCCCGGCAGGGGAAGCGGCCTCGTCCACCGGAGCGAGGCCGGACAACCGGCCGACGAACACCGCGCGGACAGCCTCGCGGACCCGCTCGGCGACCTCTTCGTCGGTGCCGTCGGCCTCGACCACGACATAGCGATCCGGATCCGCGGCGGCCATCTCGGTGAGCAGGTGCTGCACCCGCCACTGGTCGTTCATCGCCTCGGACCGGTCGCGCGGCTCCTCGCCGGGAGCGGCGTCGAGCAGGACCGTGAGGTCCGGCCGGAGCCGTCCGGTCGCCCAGTCCGCGAGCCCTTCGAGCTCGCCGCTGTCGAGACCCGCGACGGCGGAAAGGTGCGCGAGCGGCGAATCGACGAACCGCTCCATCACGACGACCGAACCGGCGTCCAGCGCGGGCTGTACGTGCCGCTCGACGATGTCGGCACGCACCGCCGCGGCAGCGAGCGCCTGCGCGCGGGCACCGGTCAGCGACGCGCTGGAGAGCAGCTTCTCCAGGCGCTGGTTGTCGAGCGCGGGGTCGGCGGCGAGCACGACGGGCCGGGTGCCCGTGCTCAGCCAGTCGGCGAGGCCTGCGGCCTGGCGCGCGGTGTTGATCGCCGTGGTGCCCTCGACCGCGACGAGGAAGCCGTTGACGCGGCGCGGGTTGCGGCGCAGTGCGTTGCGCAGGTCGCTCAGGATCGGTTCGGTGCGGCGGTCGTCCATCTGCCGGTAGGCGAAGACACCCGCCAGCACCGCGAGCACGGCCCCGCCGAGCAGGACCGGCCGGGTGCCGTCGATGGTGAGCGAACTGCCCCACACGTCGATCCGGCGGGGCTGGACGAGACCGATCAGCAGCGGCGCGGTGATCGTCGCCCCGAACACCACGATCTTCAGCATCGACTGGTAGATCGCGTTGATCCGGCCGCGGATCGCGTCCTCGACCCGGGAGCCGATGATCGTCACGCCGGTGAGGAACGCGGCCCCGGCCGCGAGGCCGACCACGGCCACCGCGACCAGCGACACCGCCAGATGCGGGGACATCGCGACCACCGCCAGTGCCAGCCCGGCCGCGACGATCGAAATGCCGAACAGCCGGTCGTGCGCCAGCCGCCTGGCCAGCTTGGGCGCCACCGCCATCCCCGTTGCCAGCCCGAGGAAGACCGAGAGCACCAGCATGTTGAACGCGGCGTCGCCGGCGAGCAGGCTCGACGAGTACGGCTTCGCCGAGCCGATGACCGCGCCACCGGCGGCGAACGCGCCGAACGCGCCGATCAGCAGACCGCGGACGAGCGGGGTGCTGCGGACGAACTTGACGCCGTCGCGCAGCATCGCGCCGATGCCGAGCTTCTCCTCGTCCGCCTTCTGGACCGTCGGCTTCGGCGCCTCGTGGACGTTGCGCAGCGACAGCTCGGGGATCCGGGTGGCGATCAGGATCGCGCTGGTCAGGTACAGCAGGCCGTTGATGACGACGACCATCTTCGCGATGTTGAGGTCGGCACTGCCGCCGGGGAAGAAGTGGAACGTCGTGTTGATGCCGGTGAGCACGGCGTTGGCACCGGCCGCGGTGATCACCGCGAGGCCGTAGGTCATCACCATGCCGAGCTGGTTGGCGGTCTCGACCTGATCCGGGCGGCGCAGCAGGTTCGGCACCGCCGCGTCCTTCGACGGGATCCACATCATCGAGCAGCAGCCGACCAGGAAGTTGCCGACGAACAGCCACCACGGGGCGCCGACGAACGCGATGGACAGCAGGAAGCCGCAGCGCCCCAGATCGCACAGCACCATCACCTTGCGCCGGTCGAACCGGTCGGCGAGCAGGCCGCCGACCGGGGCGAACAGCAGCCCCGGCAGCAAGGCGGTGAGGACGACCGCGACGAACGCGAAGTTCTGCGCGGTGTAGTTGTCGAGCAGCTTCGTGGCCAGGCCGGTCAGCGCGAGGAGGTTCAGCCAGTCGGCGACGCTGCACAGGTACGTGACGCCCCAGAGACGGCGGAAAGGCTTGATCGCCAGTACCCGCCGGACCCGGTGGATCGTCGACGCATCGGCAGCCGACGATCCGCCCGGGTCGGCCCCGGGTACTGATCGCATGCCCTCGCTGATGCTGCCCACCCCACTCGTCCCGACGGCGTCGGGCGACCCCGGCAGGGTCCCCCGACCGTGCCGCCAGAGTAACCCTGGTAACGGGTGGGGCGCGGCGGCGGGCCGGTGCGAGCGGGCGGCGAACGCGTTAGTGGAACAGCCCCGTCACACTGCTGACCAGGCTCGACACCATCTGGATGGCCACGATCCCGAACACGATCAACAACGCGACCGCCAGCATGACGCCCGCGGTACTGGAGGACGGCCGCCCGAAGCTGGGCATGCTGATCGACGGCAGCCCGCGTTTCTTCGGCGTGGCCGCCTCGATCTCCTCGTCGATCTCGTCCTCGGCGACCGGGGCCGGAGCCGGTTTCGCGCGCCGCAGCAGCTGCGGCGGCCGGGCGGGCCAGGTGCGCTGCCGGGGCAGCACGCCGAGTGGTGGCGCCACCTGCTCGCCGAGCGTTCCGCCGGTGCCCGCCGGCGGGATCGCTTCGGGTGCACGGGGCTCGCCGCCCTGTTGCGTGTCCTCACGCAGCGCGGCGTCCACCATCTGACGCACCACCTCGGGATCGTGCTGCACCGGACCCGGGACCACGACCCTGGGCACACCGTTCCCTGCCCCGTTGCCGGTACCCGCCGGTGGCGCGTCCGCGGCGGTCACGAGCCCGGAAAGGGGATCGGCGAACGTGTCGCTCGGCCCGCCGGACAACGTGCCGTCGCGCGCCGGAGGCTCCGGAGGATTGAAGAAGGGCGCCTCACCGCTATTGCTCATGGGGGACCACCTCACTGTGTGTGTCGCGGCGGAAGTGCCCACGTTCCGCGTGTTCAGTCACTAGCCGTGAGCGCACCGAGACTCCGTTTCGCGACGACTCCACTGTCGAATGTCCTCGCCTTTCAGGGTAGCGACGTGGGCGTCGAGCGCATCCGCCCAATGGGCCAGATATCCGTCACGCCTTGCACACTGTCCGTCGCGTTCACAGGCAGTGTCCAGCCATCCGGAACTAAGGTCGACCTCTCTTCGTGACACATCGTAGTGATTCCGGTCACAACGCGGCTACGGGCCTGTCACGACGGCTCCACCGGCCCGGCGTCGACGACCTCGCGGAACCAGCCGATGAGCATGTCCCTGCTGAACGGCGCGAGCACCAGCTGCCGCTGCCCGCCACCACGGTGAATGGCGCACAGGACGTGCCTGCCGACGTCCGTGTCGAGCAGGACGAACCCGTGCTCGGGGAACTCGGCGCACAGCCCGCCGAAGGCGAACACGTCGAGCACCGCGGTGCCGCTGCGTGGCCGGGCCAGCAGCTCGCGCAGCGCGCCGACCTCCTCGTGCTGGCCGTGGATCAGGCCGTGCTCGTCGACCGAGAGCCAGATCTGCCGGAACTCCCCCTCCGGCGCGTCCGGCAGCGATCCGACGACGAGCTCCGGCAGGCGGGCGTAGTCGTCGAGGTGGATGGCCGTGCGATCGGGCAGGGAGGCCATCACGAGGGCGTGCTCGCCGTCGGCGTAACAGCGGATGTCCGCGGTCTCCGGCCCTTCCTCGAACACCCCGCTCACGGCGGCGCGCACCGAGCCGCGCAGGATCAGGGACACCACCTCGTACCCGACCTCGGTCAGCTCACCGTCGTCCCCGAAGGGCGTGCCCTCGAGCGCGGCCGCCCATGCCGCGTGCCGCTCGACCTCGGCGACCAGATCGGCCGGATCGTCGGACACCGTGCCGTGGACGCGGATCTCCTCGTCGGTCACCTCGGGGTTGTAGAGCCGATCGACCGGATCGCGCTCCGGCATGGCTTCCAGCACCGGTGCGGCCGCCAGCTCGAGCAGCTCCAGCACCGCTGTCCGGTTAGGCATGGCTCTGCACCGCCTTGACGATCCACTGCTCGGCGGTGCTGCGGGTGGCGGGCCCCCAGGTGATCGTCCAGCGGCCGGACCGGCCGACGGCCGCGCTGAACTGGTACCGGCCGAGGTCGTTGTCCACCAACCCGAAGGCTCCGTGCGGATATTTGGCGAGGATGGCGTCCCGCACCGCGAGGTCGACCAGCACGGTGCCCAGCCGCGGCCGGGCCGCGCACTCGCGGATGACGGCCAGCTCCGGAGCGCATTCCGCCGGGATGAGCCCGCCCTCGTCGGTGTGAATGCGCACGGACGCGCCGGGCCCTGGCGGCCGGTCGGGCAGATCGTCGAACACCCAGCCCGGCAGCGAGCTGAGGAAACCCGAGCGCAGCCGGGCGCGGTGGCCCAGTTTGTTCAACACCGTGGTGTAGTCCTCGTCGCCGAAGAAGCGGACCTCCCACGGCTCCCGCCGGGTGGGGAACACGCCGGTGACGACGCCCCGGATGAACCCGCCACGCAGCGCGCGATAGAGCCCGACGGCCTCCGGCGTGACCTCGCCGCCGGGCGCGAGGCCGATGGCGGACATGCCGGCGACGAACCGGGTGTACTGCTCGACCTCGTCGGCGAGACTGAGGCCGGGCGGCGGTTCGGCGTCGGCGAGGACGGGCGGCACCTCGAACTGCGGGTCGTAGAACTCCATCACCGAAGGCCGCTCCGGCACCTCGGCGCGGAGCGGGGCGATGACTTCGTCGATGACGTCGAAGACGGCGAGTGCTGAGTTGCTCACCCATGCATTGAACACCCTGGCACCGACAATTTCTCGAACAAAGGTTCGAGTGGGTGACGGTATTCGGTAAGCGGTTCCGATGACGCTGCGAAGGGGGTCTCGCCCCCTTCGCGGTGACGCTGCGGAGTCGCTTCGCGGCGTGGACGGCTACGCCGTTTGGCCGCTTCGCAGCGCTTGATGGGGACGGCCGATCGCTGTCCGTGGGGGTGTGTTCCGGGCGCCGTGGGACGCCCTTCGGTGCGGCTGTCCGCACGGCGCCGGACGCGGAGCAAGGGACCTTTGCTATCGCTCCGCTGCCGAGCGGGGCGGGCGCGGGGTCGTCCCCGGTGTGCGCGCCGCCTCGGCCACGGGGGCATGTCCCGAACGGCCGTTCGAGACGTTCGACGTCCTTTACGACGCGTTCGAGACATCACCAGCGGCTGACCGCGATGCCGGACGGGAGCGAGGGACCTTTGCTATCGCCGCCGCCTGGCACCCAGCGCGACCACCACACCCCACAAAGCCGTGAAGGCCTCCTTCACAGCGCTCAACGCTGTGAAGGAGGCCTTCACGGACCTGACGACTACGCGGCTACTTCGACTTCGCCGTCGTGGTGCGCTTCTTCGCGGCGGTCGTCTTCGTCCCGGTCGACTTCGCGGCCGCCGACTTCGCCGTCCCCGACTTAGTCGTGCCGGACTTCGACGCGGACGACGTCGACTTGCGGGCGGGAGCCTTACGCTTCGGAGCCGGGCCCTTCGCGCGCTTCTCCGCCAGCAACTCGGCAGCGCGCTCGGCGGTCAGCTCCTCGATGCTGTCGGTCTTCCGCAGCGTCGCGTTGTACTCGCCGTCGGTCACGTACGGGCCGAACCGGCCGTCCTTGACGACCATCGGCTTACCCGACACCGGGTCCTCGCCCAGTTCCTTCAGCGGCGGCTTCGCCGTCGCCGAGCGGCCACGCTGCTTCGGCTCCGAGTAGATCTTCAGCGCCTCTTCGAGCGTGATCGAGAACAGCTGGTCCTCTGTGGACAGTGAACGCGAATCCGTGCCCTTCTTGAGGTACGGCCCGTAACGCCCGTTCTGCGCGGTGATCTCGTCGCCGGACTCCGGGTCCTTGCCGACCACTCGCGGCAGCGAGAGCAGCTTGAGCGCGTCGTCCAGCGTCATCGTCTCGATGGACATCGACTTGAACAACGAACCCGTACGCGGCTTCGGCTGCTTCGCCTTGGCGGCCTTCTTCTGCGCGGCCGTCGCACCCTCGGGCAGTGGCTCCGGCTCCGGCAGGATCTCCGTGACGTACGGGCCGAAACGGCCTTCCTTCGCCACGATCTCGTGCCCTGACACCGGATCCGTGCCCAGCACGCGACCCTCCTGCGGAGTCGCGAACAGTTTCTCCGCGATCGCCTGGGTCAGCTCGTCCGGCGGCAGGTCCTCGGGCAGGTTCGCCCGCTGCGACGTCCCGTCGACCTCGCGCTCCAGGTACGGCCCGTAGCGGCCGACGCGGACGACGACGGTGTGACCGTCCGCGTCGCTGAACAGCGGGATCGAGTTGATCTCGCGGGCGTCGATGTCCTCGACACTGGAGCCGACGAGCTTCTTCAGCCCGCCGAGCCTGCCGACCGAACCGTCGACGCCCATGTCGCCGCCGAAGTAGAACTTGCCCAGCCACTCCGTCCGGTGCTCGTCACCGGCGGCGATGCGGTCGAGCTCGTCCTCCATGCCCGCGGTGAAGCCGTAGTCGACCAGCCGCTCGAAATGCCGCTCCATCAAGCCGATCACGGCGAACGCGACCCACGAGGGCACCAGCGCGGAGCCCTTCTTCCACACGTAGCCGCGGTCCTGGATGGTCTTGATGATCGACGCGTACGTCGACGGGCGGCCGATGCCCAGCTCTTCGAGCTTGCTGACCAGGCTCGGCTCCGAGTAGCGCGCCGGCGGCGAGGTGGTGTGCCCGTCCGGGGACAGCTCGGTCGCGGTCAGCGCCTGGTCCTTGACCAGCCGCGGCAGCCTGCTCTGCTTGTCGTCGGCCTCCCCGCCGGTCTCGGTGTCGACCGCCTCGACGTACGCCTTGAGGAAGCCCGCGAAGGTGATCGTGCGGCCCGACGCGGCGAAGGTGCACTCCTCGCCGCTGGTGGCGGTACCGACGATCCGCACGGACATCGTGGTGCCCTTGGCATCGGCCATCTGCGAGGCGATCGTGCGCTGCCAGATCATCTCGTAGAGCCGGTACTCGTCGGTGTCCAGCTCCTTCGCGACCTGTCCCGGCGTCCGGAACACCTCACCCGACGGCCGGATCGCCTCGTGGGCTTCCTGCGCGTTCTTGACCTTGCGGTTGTACTGCCGCGGCGACGGCGAGACGTACTCCTTGCCGTACAGCTGCGTCGCCTGGCTGCGCGCGGCCGAGAGCGCAGACTCCGACAGCGTCGTCGAGTCGGTACGCATATAGGTGATGTACCCGTTCTCGTACAGCTTCTGCGCGATCCGCATGGTGCGCTCGGAGGAGAACCGCAGCTTGCGGCCCGCCTCCTGCTGCAGCGTCGAGGTCATGAACGGCGCGTACGGCTTCCGCGTGTACGGCTTCTCCTCGACGCTCGCGACCTTGAAGTCGCGCTGGTTCAGCGCCTGCGCGAGCCGGACGGCGTCGGCCTCGGCGAGGATCCGCACGTCGGCCGAGGACGACTTGAGCTGCCCGTCGGAACCGAAGTCGCGGCCGGTCGCCAGCTTCGCGCCGTCGATCGAGATGAGCCGCGCCGGGAACGCCCGCGGTGTCGCGTCGGCGCCGGCGTCCATCGTCGCGGAGATGTCCCAGTAGGACGCCGAGGTGAAGCGCATCCGCTCGCGCTCCCGCTCGACGATGATGCGCGTCGCCACCGACTGGACCCGGCCCGCCGACAGCTTCGGCATGACCTTCTTCCACAGCACCGGCGAGACCTCGTAGCCGTAGAGCCGGTCGAGGATGCGCCGGGTCTCCTGCGCGTCGACGAGGTCGGCGTCCAGCTCGCGGGTGCTGTCGGCGGCGGCGCGGATGGCCTGCTCGGTGACCTCGTGGAAGACCATCCGGCGGACCGGCACCTTGGGCTTGAGTGTCTCCAGCAGGTGCCAGGCGATGGCCTCGCCCTCGCGGTCGGGGTCGGTGGCGAGGTAGAGCTCGTCGACGTCCTTCAGCAGGCCCTTGAGCTCGGTGACCTTGGACTTCTTGTCCGGGGTGACGACGTAGAGCGGCTTGAAGCCGTTGTCGACGTCGACGCCGAGGCGCGCCCAGGCCTCTCCTTTGTATTGGGCCGGCACGTCGGCGGCACCACGCGGCAGGTCGCGGATATGCCCGACCGAGGACTCGACGACGTAGTTACCGCCCAGGTAGGGGGCGATCTTGCGGGCCTTCGTGGGCGACTCGACGATCACCAGCCGCCGGCGCCCGGAGGCGTCCGTCCCGGTGCCGTTCTTCTTGGTCCGTGCTCCTGCCACGCTTCGCCTGCTCTCCGCTCATCTCCGGCCGCCGCGGCGGCGGCCCGCCCCTCGACGCCGGGGCCACGCCCGTGTCTCCGACCTGTCAGTGTGCACGCTCGTACCACCCGAACGGCGCCGAGGTGGCACAACACGCCGCTTCGGGAGTGTCCACCACATCGCCACTGACCTCGGCGATGTTTCTTTTCCACACCTAGCACGTGATGTCGGACACGCGCAGTGCAGGGTGCGAGAGTAACTGGCCGGATACCCTCCGTTCGACGGTGGTGGGCGTCACGCGTCGTCGCTTGACTTACTAGCTCGTCGAGCTGAAAGGACCCCACCATGATCCGACGACTCCTCGGCGCACTAGCCGTCGCGGCCACGGCCACCGCCGTGCTGGGAACCACCCCGGCGCAGGCCGCGACAACCACGTTCGCGGGCACCGTCGCGCTGTCCAACTGTTCGGGCTCCGTGGTCAAGCCCGCGGGCACCCCGGACACCGCTCCCGCGATCGTGATGTCCAACGGGCACTGCCTGGAGAGCGGCATGCCGCGGCCCGGCCAGGTCATCGTCAACAGGGCCTCGTCACGCAGCTTCAGCCTGCTCTCCGCCGACGGGCGACGCTCGGTCGGGACCCTGCGCGCGAAGAAGATCGTGTACGGGACCATGACCGACACCGACGTCTCGTTGTACCAGGTGAGCACGACCTATGCCCAGATCAAACAGCAGTACGGGATAACCGCGCTCGAACTCTCCAACGCGCACCCCACCGACGGCGTGCGCATGGACGTGGTGTCCGGCTACTGGAAGCAGATCTACTCCTGCACGGTCAACGGCTTCGTGCACGAACTGCGCGAGAACGGCTGGGTGTGGAAGGACTCGATCCGCTACACGCCGGACTGCCAGACCATCGGCGGGACCTCGGGCTCCCCGATCATCGAAACCTCGACCGGCAAGGTCATCGGCGTCAACAACACCAGGAACGAGGACGGCCAGCGCTGCACGCTGAACAACCCGTGCGAGGTCGACGAATCCGGGAACGTCACGGTGCACCAGGACACGCCCTACGGCCAGGAGACCTACGGCATCCCCGCCTGCCTGACCGCGGCCAGCGAGATCGACCTCGCCAAGCCGGGCTGCTCGCTGCCGAAGCCGCTCGCCGCCGACATCGCCGCCTGAGACTCACCCCGCCCGCCTGGCCGGAGCCGCCTCCGGCCAGGCCGCCTCGGCCCCGCTCGGCGGCTCGCCGATGAGTTCCAGCAGACTCTCCAGCCTGCGGCGTCCGGTCACCCGTACGGCGGGGGCGTCCGCCTTGGGGCCGAGCAGCCGGGCGGGCACGCCGAGCGGCGCCAGCGCGGCGGCCAGCCTGGCGTGCGTGCCGGGTGCCAGCGGGTCGAGGGCGAGCAGGTAGGCGCTCCCGCCCTGCCTGCCGCTCGCCAGCGCCCACATGCGCAGCATCGCGCCGCTCAGCCGGAACCCGTCGGGCACCGCCTTGCCCGAATCGTCCTCCGCCGGACCGGTGCGGCCGTCCCGCAGCCAGCGGGACGCCAGCGGCAGCAGGTCCACCCGGAACGACGTGCGCACCTGCGGATGACCGCACTCGGCGGTGCCGACCTGCGCGTCGGCACCGCGCCTGCGGCATTCGCCCGCCAGCGCGCGGGCCCGCCACGGCTCGTCCACGACCACCGACAGGCGCGCGGCGGTACGGCCGAACCCGGTGATCTGGCCGTGGCAGCACAGCAGCCCGGCCAGATCGGCCAGCCCCGGCCCGCTCGCCTCGGCGGAGAAGAACGAGATCGTCCGATCCACTCGGGTATACTAGAACACAAGTTCGAATCGAGCGAGGTCTTCGCGGGGAGGGTTATTTGGGCGCGGCAGGCACCGTCAGCTGCTGACAACCGGGCGTCCGCTTGCTCGCGGCGTCCGTGTCCGGCACGTCCTGCAGGCCCTTGAGCACGTTGAGCCCGGCGATCTGGTCGAGCGTCGCCCGCGCGTCCCCGAGGGCGTCGCGCGTCACGGCAGGGTCGGCGTGCGCGTCGTCGATGCGCTGCCGCACGTTCTGCGTGCGCTGCCGGATATCACCGAACCGCTCGACCATGTCCCGCCTCGCCTTGTCCGCGGCGGGCGCCGGCGGCGCGTCGAGGCGCTGGAGGCCGTCGATGGTCTCGTCGAGCCCGCCGACCAAGGAACCCAGCAGCGCACTCGACGTTTTCGAAGCCTGCTGGGGAGTGCTGGGATCGACGGTGGGCAAGGCCGCCAGCGCGCGCACCAGGTGCGTGACCGCACCGCAGTAACCGTCCGCCCATCTGGCCGCCGGATCGGCCTGCTCCGCGGCACTCACGGGGTTTTCCTCACGTGCCTGCGAAGTGATCGCCGGCTGCTGTCCGCATCCGGCGAGGCCGATCCCGATTCCTGTTGCTAGCGCGGCAAGAACGGTCAACCGCGGCCGCACTCGTACACCTCCTGCCCGTCGACGTCCAGCAGCCCCGACCGTACCGACACGAGCATGCTGCGCAAGTCGCCGGGCGTTTTCTGGGACGAGATCACACACGGAGCGTGATCGGTTACAGAGCGACGCGGCCCGGCATGCGAAGTTCGCACACCGGGCCGCGTCCGGGAAAAGGATCAGACTTTCGCTTCCGCCGGGGTGTCGGCGATGACGGTGCCCCGTCGCTTGGACACCACGATGGCCGCGATGATCACCGCGACCGCGACGAGCGAGATGATGATCCGCACCGCCGGGCTGGCGTGCTCACCGATCGAGAACTGCACGACAGCCGGGGCGACCAGCACCGAGACCAGGTTCATCACCTTGATCAGCGGGTTGATCGCCGGGCCCGCGGTGTCCTTGAACGGGTCGCCGACGGTGTCACCGATGATCGTGGCCTCGTGCGCCGACGAGCCCTTGCCACCGTGGTTGCCGTCCTCGACGAGCTTCTTCGCGTTGTCCCACGCACCACCGGAGTTGGCGAGGAAGATCGCCATCAGCGTGCCGGTCGCGATCGCGCCCGCGAGGTAACCCGCGAGCGCGCCGGTGCCGAGACCGAACCCGACCGCGATCGGCGCGAACACCGCCAGCAGCCCCGGAGTCGCCAGCTCACGCAGCGAGTCGCGGGTGACGATGTCGACCACCTTGCCGTACTCGGGCCGTGTGGTGCCCTCCATGATCCCCGGGATGTCACGGAACTGACGGCGCACCTCGTACACGACAGCGCCTGCCGCCCGCGAAACCGCGTTCACCGCGAGACCCGAGAACAGGAACACGACCGCCGCGCCGACGATGACACCCACCAGGGTGGCCGGGCCGACGACGTTGGCGATGAACTCCTTGCCGTCCCCGATCGCCTTGGTGATCGCGTCCGAGTAGGACCCGAACAGCGCCGTCGCCGCGAGCACGGCCGTGGCGATCGCGATGCCCTTGGTGATGGCCTTGGTGGTGTTGCCGACCGCGTCCAGCTCGGTGAGGATCTGTGCGGCTTTTTCGTCGACGTCACCGGACATCTCCGCGATGCCCTGCGCGTTGTCCGAGACCGGGCCGAAGGTGTCCATCGCGACGATGACGCCGACCGTCGTGAGCAGACCGGTACCGGCCAGCGCCACGGCGAACAGCGCGACGCCGCCACCGAGCAGGTAGGCCCCGAACACGGCCGCGCCGATCACCAGCGCGGTGTACACAGCGGACTCGAAGCCGACCGAGATACCGGACAGGATCACCGTGGCCGCACCGGTTTCCGACGTCTTGCCGACGTCCTTGACCGGCTTGTGCTCGGTGCCGGTGTAGTACCCGGTGAGCCGCAGGATGATCGCGGCGAGCACGATGCCGATGATCACCGCGACGGTCGCGATGACCGCGGGGTTGCCGGGTTCACCGACCTTCCCGCCGGTGAGTTCGGAGAACGAGCTCGGCAGGTAGACGAACGCCGCGATCGTCGAGAGCACCGCGGAAATCGCCGCGGAGATGTAGAACGAGCGGTTGATCGTGACGAGGCCGCCTTCGCCGGCGCGCGCCTTGGTGATGTAGACCCCGATCACCGCGGTGATCACGCCGATGGCGGGCACGATGAGCGGGAAGATCAGGCCGTGCACGCCGAATGCCGTGCTGCCGAGGATCAACGCGGCCACCAGCATGACCGCGTACGACTCGAACAGGTCCGCCGCCATCCCGGCGCAGTCGCCCACGTTGTCACCGACGTTGTCGGCGATGGTGGCCGCGTTACGCGGGTCGTCCTCGGGGATGCCCTGCTCCACCTTGCCGACCAGGTCCGCGCCGACGTCGGCGGCCTTGGTGAAGATACCGCCGCCGACACGCATGAACATCGCGATCAGCGCGGCACCGAAACCGAAGCCCTCCAGCACCTTCGGCGCTTGGCCGGTGTAGACGAGCACAACGAGGGCGGCACCGAAGAGGCCGAGGCCGACGGTGATCATGCCGACCACGCCGCCGGTGCGGAACGCGACCCGCATCGCGATCTCGCGGCCGCCCTCTTCCCGTGCCGCGGCCGCGACGCGCAGGTTCGCCTGCGTGGCCAGCCACATGCCGAGATACCCGATGCTGAACGAGAACGCCGCGCCGACGAGGAAGAAGATCGACCGGCCGATCCGCTCGTTCCAGTCATCGGCGGGGAGCGCGAACAACAGCAGGAACACGATCACGCCGAAGATCGCGAGGGTGTTGCGCTGCCGTTTGAGATAGGCAGCCGCGCCTTCCTGCACTGCCTTCGCGATGTCCTGCATCTTGGTGGTGCCCTGGCCCGCGGCCAGCACCTCCTTGAGCAGCACGTAGCCGATGACCAGTGCGGCAAGGGCGACCGCGGCGACCACACCGACGATGGTGTAGCCACCTCCGGAGAGCGTCAGACCGCCCTCCGCGAGGAACTGCCGGGACATTCGTCCTCCTGGAGACGTCGCCGTTCGCCAACGACGAACCCGCCGATCTCCGGCGTGCCGGCGCTGGCATGGATCTGTACCGATCGACACGCTAGCCGTGCGGGGACGCACGTCTCACATGACGCTCGCCACAGAGAGTGTGGATTGCGGGAGTGTATTGGTAGTGAGAAAGTGCCTGGCAAGGCGTCCCGATCACAATACGATCCGTGACCTTGTGAGGCTGCTCACTGGATCGATCAGTGCAGCGCAAAGCCCGCGCCCGGCCAGGTTGTCGTACCCCTGTGCCAAGCTCGACGCCGTGGTGGACGGCACGGCGGGCGCACGCGGGCGGCGGTTACTGGAGCGGGTGACGGCGGGCATCCCGGCCAGCGAGAACCCGATCACTCATGTGGCCGAGCTGCCCGCCCGGCCCGCCGGGCACGCACCGTGGCCGGATTGGGCCGCGGCGCCGGTGGTCGACGCGCTGCGGGCGGGCGGTGTCGAGCGGCCGTGGACGCATCAGGCGGAGGCGGCCGAGCACGCGTTCTCCGGGCGGCACGTGGTGATCTCGACGGGAACGGCGTCGGGGAAGTCGCTGGCCTACCAGCTTCCGGTGCTCACGGAGATCGCCGAGGGCGGCCGGAGCACGGCGCTGTATCTGGCGCCGACGAAGGCACTCGGCGCGGACCAGCTGCGTTCGGTGTCCTCTTTGGACGTCGAGGGTGTGCGCGCCGCCGCGTTCGACGGGGACACCCCGATGGCCGAGCGGGACTGGGTGCGCGCGCACGCGAACTGGGTGTTCACCAACCCGGACATGCTGCACCGCGGCATCCTCTCGGCGCATGGCCGCTGGGCGCAGTTCTTCCGGCGCCTGCGCTACGTCGTCGTCGACGAATGCCACAGCTACCGGGGCGTGTTCGGTTCGCATGTGGCATTGCTGCTGCGACGGCTGCGGCGAGTCGCCGCGCACTACGGTGCTTCGCCGGTGTTCGTGCTCGCCTCGGCCACGACGGCGGCTCCCGCCGAATTCGCCACCCGGCTGACGGGGGTCGATTGTGTGGCGGTCACCGAAGACGCGTCGCCGCGCGGGGCGCGCACGGTGGCGTTGTGGGAGCCTCCGCTGTTGCCGGAGCTGTCGGGGGAAAACGGGGCGCCGGTCCGCCGTTCGGCCGGGGCGGAGGCGTCGCGGATCCTGACCGAGCTGGTGGTCGAGGGCGCCCGGTCACTGGCGTTCGTCCGCTCCCGGCGCGGCGCCGAACTGACCGCGCTCGGCGCGCGGCGGCTGCTGTCCGAAGTGGACCCCGCGCTCGTCGGCACCGTCGCCGCCTACCGGTCCGGGTACCTGCCGGAGGAGCGCCGGGAGCTGGAAGCGTCGTTGCTGTCCGGGCGGTTGCTGGGGGTCGCGACGACGAACGCGCTCGAACTCGGCGTGGACATCGCCGGGCTGGACGCCGTGGTGCTCGCCGGATATCCGGGGACGCTGGCGTCGTTCTGGCAGCAGGCGGGCCGGGCGGGCCGCACCGGTGACGCGGCGCTGGTGCTGTTCGTGGCGCGGGACGATCCGCTGGACACCTATCTGGTGCACCATCCGGCGGCGCTGCTCGACCGGCCGGTGGAGACCGCGGTGCTCGATCCGTCGAATCCGTACGTGCTGGCGCCGCAGCTCGCCTGCGCGGTCGCCGAACTGCCGCTCACCGAACCGGAGCTGGCCGCCTTCGGCGGTGACGCCGCGCGTGCGGTGCTGGCCGAACTGACGGCGGAACGGTTGCTGCGCCGCCGTTCGAGTGGCTGGTACTGGATCTCTCGGGACCGCCCGCACGCGGATGTCGGCATTCGTGGTTCGGGTGGTGATCAGGTCGCGGTGGTGGAGGCGGACTCGGGGCGGATGCTCGGCACGGTCGATCCGGGTTCGGCGTGTTTCGCGGTGCATCCGGGCGCGGTCTACCTGCATCAGGGTTCGTCGTACGTGGTGGACGAACTGGATCTGGAGACGGGGCTGGCGCTGGTGCACGCCGAGGATCCGGATTGGAACACGTCGCCGCGCGAGGTGGTCGACATCTCGGTGCTGAACACGCAGGAGCGTTGTGTGCACGGCGGGGTGAGTGTCTGTCTCGGTGAGGTGGCCGTGACGTCGCAGGTGGTGGGCTACCTGCGACGCCGCCCCTCCGGCGAGGTGCTGGACCACACGCCCCTGGACCTGCCGGAGCAACGCCTGCAAACCCGCGCCGTCTGGTACACCCTCTCCGCCGACCTCCTAGGCCCCACCCCCGAGAACCCGGCAGGGACCAAGGATTCTCCGGCGGGGACCAAGCCTGATACACCGGTGGGGCCCGAAACTGTCGCGCCGATGGGGACCGAGGACTCTCGGGCGGGGACCGAAACTCCTGACAACGCAACAACAACAGACACCACCCCCGCTACAAAGACCGAGCACGTCCAACAGGCAAACGACCCGACAGACGCAACCACTGTGGGGGTCCGGGGGCGTGCCCCCGGGCGGGGTGGGGGGGGGGGGGGGCCCCCCCCCCCACACCGCGCGCCGCCGGGCCACCCCCCACCGCGCCCACGCCGGCCCCCCCCCCCCCCCCCCCCACCCGGAGAATAAAAAAAACCCACCCCCCCCCC